>JBHJOU010000798.1:0-2099 GCA_050329355.1 Rivularia sp. (in: cyanobacteria) | reverse complement strand
TGTCAATGATTTATGGGATAAAGATATAGATCCCGAAGTCGAAAGAACGAAAAACCGTCCTCTTGCTTCTCGAACACTATCGATCAAAGTAGGGGTAGTTGTAGCGATTGTCGGAATGGTTTGTGCTGCCATTCTCGCTTTTTATCTTAACCCGCTCTCCTTCTGGTTGTGCGTCGCAGCAGTTCCGGTAATTCTGCTTTATCCCGGTGCAAAACGGGTATTTCCTGTACCTCAGTTAGTGCTTTCTATTGCTTGGGGTTTCGCCGTATTAATTAGCTGGAGTGCGGTAACACACAACCTTTCACAACCAACTTGGCTGCTTTGGGGTGCCACTGTATTATGGACTTTAGGATTTGATACAGTTTATGCCATGAGCGATCGCGAAGATGATAAACGCATCGGTGTCAATTCCAGCGCTTTATTTTTTGGTAACTATGTTCAAGAAGCCATTGCTGTCTTTTTTATCGCCACTGTTGCGTTATTAATTTGGTTGGGAATTGTCACACATCTTCATATCGCATTTTGGATCAGTATTGCGATCGCATTTGCTGGCTGGGTATGGCAATATTTACGTTTGAAACAACCAGATTTACCCACAGCAGCTTACGGTGGAATGTTCCGAGAAAACGTCTGGATTGGTTTTATTCTCCTCGCTGGAATGATGATTGGGAGTTTTTGAATTTTACCTGGCGGTTGAAACCGCCGGGTTTTGATTTGATAAATCTTAATTACAACCGAAATTTTACTGATTTTATCTAAAAATTTAGGAAATATATCCAAGGCTAGATGTCTAAATATACGATATTTATTACTAGTTGAATATATATCCATTAAGTTTAAGTTATTGATTCGATGAAGCAAGCACATTTATTGAAACTTACTACGATAGCTTTACTATCCTTGGGAAGTGTGGGAGTTGTCGGGGGAGGTTTCTTTTTGACACAAGCCTTCAGTAATAAAAAGGAAATTGAGGTAGTAATAAATAATTCAAATTATCAAGATATTCGTCATAATATTTGGTCTAATCAAGCACAAGTAAAACATTTTCCCGCCGTTGTTCCCAGCTTTGCTACAGATGTGCGGGTTATTTATTATCCAGGTTCTCTAGAATACGGTAGAATTTTTCAACTCCGAATGAAACTACCAGAAACGCAGATAAAAAAAGCACTTGATGAATACACAGATATAGCTAAATATAAATATCAAGGTGGTGATACAAATGACCATGCCAATCAGCAAAATGGCGTACCTACCACTTTTTTATATACCAGCGACTTGCAACCAGGAACTTTTCCAACAACCTATGAAATATTAGTATTAAATGCCAATAATCGGGGTACTTCAGACTTTCCTTGGAATCATGGAGATAGTTATGGAGTTGCAGTTGATAAAATCGCTTCAGAAATCGTTTATTGGGTTGAAGAATGGTGAAACCATTTTAAGTAGGTTGGCGTTGAAAATTATAATTAGGGCAGGCAGTCGGCAGTCGGCAGTCGGCAGTCGGGGTAAGAGTTTAAGGCTAATTAACATTCTGTTACATGATTCGGTTTATTTCTGCCGACTTACTTAGATTTTAGATTTTAGATTGAATAAGTCGGGTTTTTAGAAAAACCCAACTTCTAATTGTGGTTATGATTGTGAAATTATATTAATTAAATTTGCGGTAATCCCAAATTTTTTCTCACCCTATTTAAAGATTCTTCCCAATGTTCTTCAAAGCGATATCCCAGCAAAAAGTTGGCATTTTCACCTAATTCTTGTCCTTTTTTCTGATTTACAATAATTGCTCTAAATTGTCGGGGTGCAATAATTGGATAAAGCAATTTTGCCAGCCACAAGCTAATTTTTAAAGATTTACTATAATTTTGTGCCGCAGCGAATGCTAATACTCCGATTTCACCTGCATAACTGGTATCAAAATTGAGTAAAACATGAAAAATATCATGAATAATAACATATCGTAAAGCGAAAACATTGCGTTGAGCAACTGCTTTTAATTCGGGACTAACATTGAGCGGTTGAAGATTGTTTATCTTCATATGTTCAGCATACTCTCGTCCAAATGTACCTTGTGGATATGCAATTAATTTATCTAAATC
>JBHJOU010000674.1:0-5832 GCA_050329355.1 Rivularia sp. (in: cyanobacteria) | reverse complement strand
GGAGTTGCAGCACTGGTTTTATCAGCGAATCCTGACTTAACAACCCAGCAAGTAAAACGCATACTTGAAGAAACCGCAGATAAAATAGTTGATTTAGAACCCGATCCACAATTAGGTTTGCGTTACGGCAGTTACGATGATAATGGTCATTCCCAATGGTTTGGTTACGGTAAAGTTAACGCTGAAAATGCCGTGAAAGCAGCGCATAAACTGCAAAAAAATGCCGCGATCGCAACGAAGAATATAGTAGGACGTAATAATACAGTATTATCAATTCCCGATAATTATCAACAAGGCATCAAAAGCCCGATTATGATATCCGAGTCTAGCAACGTCCGCGATATCCAAGTTAGCGTTAACATCACCCATGAATTTTTAAGTGATTTAGAAATTTATTTGATTGCCCCAAATAATCAAAGAGTATTATTACAAAGCCGTACTTTAGGTCGTCGTCAAGAATTACAAACCACTTACTCAGTACAAACCCATCCAGGTTTAAAAAATTTACTATGGCAATCAGCTAAAGGAAATTGGCAATTATGGATTATTGACACGGTACCAAACGATACAGGCAAATTACAAAGTTGGGAACTCGTTTTAGGAGTTTAAATAAATTTATCAGGATTAGGCAGTAGGGAATAGGGAGTAGTGATAAAGCTTTTTTTGTAAAAAATACCAGTGCGTACATTGTTTCTCTTTTACAAGCAAATTGAAATTTTGTTACTATCTGTTGTGTTTATTTTCACCATCAACTATCAACTAATTCTCAAGAATTGGATATTTGTACAAAACCACTACTAACTAAATCATCATATTGATAGTTAAGTTGTTGAAGTGCATGATGCAAATCATCTGTAAGACTTTTCGCATCTTGCTTTATGCAGCCTTGAGCATAATCAGAAACTTTGATTGGTGAACCGATGCTAATACTCACATCCGCACCCCAACTGGGATAAGGGTGACTGTAATTGAAACAAATCGGTACAATTTTCACTCCTAAACCGGGATGAGATGATTCAGCGCTCATTGCCAAACGAGCAATTCCTGGTTTGAGCAGGTGAACATCGCGATCGCGAAAAATACCGCCTTCAGGATAAATAACTAACATTTCACCACGTAGCAACAATTCAACAGTGTGACGGAGAGTTGTAATTGAAGGACGTTTTGCATTTATGGGGAATCCTCCTAAACGCCGTACAAACCAACCTTGAAAGCCTTGACATTCGGTACTTGTAACCATAAAACGCAAATCTCGTCCGGTAATATATCGTCCGGTTGCATAAGGTAAAAGCAGCGAATCCCAACGGGCTTTATGGGTAGGAGCCAAGATTACAGGACCACTTTTAGGTAAATTTTCCTGTCCTGTAATTGTGATTTGGCTGAAATACAAAGGCAAAAGTATATTTCCTGCCAATAGGTAAGTTAGAGAACTTAACCAAGGAGAAATTCGCGAATCAGTATCAGCCAACTTAGTACAAAATTTACCATTGGCTATTTTTCGTCTGCCGGTATCAAATATTGAATCAAATTCGATCATCACGGTGGCTGCTGAATATTGAGTGAATCAAAATGTAAACAATTCTTGATTAGTAACACCGTAGATTTTCTGCCCCGATTTTTGTAGCACTAACTGGACAGTTTTAGCTCTGTCCTTTAAGTTATGCTATGTCGCCGATTAGCAAACCAAGTTTGTACTTGTTGGCGACACTCGGATTCTAAAATGCCTCCAATTACACGCAAACGGTGATTAGAAGCCGCACTATCAGGAATGTTGGCAACTGTGCGAATCGCGCCAGTTTTCGGGTCATCTACTCCATAGATTAGTAGACCTACACGGGCTTGGACAATGGCACCAGCACACATCGGACAAGGTTCGAGAGTAACGTAGAGAGTACATTCATGTAATCGCCAATTTTGTAACCTGCGCGTTGCTTCACGTATAGCGAGGATTTCCGCATGAGCGGTAGGGTCATTGTCGCGTTGTTTTCTATTTTCACATAAAGCAATTGCATTTTCAGATGAATCAATAATAACAGCACCCACAGGAACTTCACCTGCTTCCCCAGCCGATGCAGACAGCTTTAATGCTTGTTCCATCCACTTTCTGTGTATCAGATATTCGCAATAGCTACTTAACATATTCTTAATGTGAAAGTTAGGAGCTAGTACTGGTTGGTGGTTAGTTGTACAGTCAAAAATGTGCCTTTTTGCTAACTCCTAAGATGATCAGCCTCATGCACCAACTGTAATTCATAAAAGTTGTCAACTGTCAACTGTCCACTGTCAACTGTCAACTGTCACTGGTTGATTCAACATCGGATCAAGTTGACCTTGAGTATCTAATTGATACAAATCATCACAACCGCCAATGTGTTGATTATTAATGAAAATCTGCGGTACTGTACGTCGTCCATTGGCACGTTCGGCCATTGCAGTTCTCGCTGTTGCATCTCCATCAATTTTATACTCAGTAAATTTAACGCCTTTCCACCATAAAAGCATTTTTGCACGAATACAGTAAGGACAAGTTTGCCAAGTATAAATTTCTACGTCTGCTTGAATTTGTTCGGGATGACGGCCTAAAAAAGAGTTAAGAAAGTCGAACATGATATTATTTAAGGCTATTTTTTAAGGACTAATAACTTAAATATAAATTTTATTTAGCGAAAATAGCCAAACTACTAAGTAAATATAGTCAGCACGGCAAACCTTCCACCACCCACTTTCACTTATAAGCAGCAAAACTTAACACAAACCCCAGTCAAGATAGATTTCCACTGGTATACGCCCTTTGGTAGACTTAATAACTGATATCGCAATTCGCATTCTACCGCGAATGACCAAGCAATTGAGAGGGCAGACCGAAATGGAAAATACTCTTGGGTTAGAAATTATTGAAGTCGTAGAGCAAGCGGCGATCGCTAGTTCTCGGTGGATGGGTAAAGGAGAGAAGAATACCGCAGATCAAGTAGCTGTAGAAGCTATGCGGGAAAGAATGAACAAAATCTATATGCGCGGACGCATTGTGATTGGAGAAGGGGAACGGGATGAAGCTCCCATGCTTTACATTGGTGAAGAAGTGGGAATTTGTACTCGTGAAGATGCTAAAAGTTTCTGTAACCCCGACGAATTAGTTGAGATTGATATTGCAGTTGACCCTTGTGAAGGTACTAACCTAGTAGCATATGGTCAAAATGGCTCTATGGCTGTATTGGCAATTTCGGAAAAAGGCGGGTTATTTGCAGCACCTGACTTTTATATGAAAAAGCTCGCAGCACCAGCACAAGCACGGGGTAAAGTCGATATCAATAAATCTGCCACCGAAAACCTGAAAATTCTATCGGAATGCTTGAATCGTTCCGTTGAAGAATTAGTAGTAGTAGTAATGGATCGTCCCCGTCACACAGAATTAATTGCGGAAATTCGCACTGCTGGTGCTAGAGTACGCCTAATTAGCGACGGTGACGTTTCTGCGGCTATTTCCTGCGGTTTTGCCGGAACTAATATTCATGCACTAATGGGTATTGGTGCAGCACCCGAAGGTGTAATTTCTGCTGCTGCAATGCGTTGCTTGGGCGGTCACTTCCAAGGACAATTGATCTACGATCCAGAAGTAGTGCAAACAGGTTTAATTGGCGAAAGCAGAGAAGGTAATCTTGCTAGACTCAAAGAAATGGGTATTAATGACCCAGATAAATGTTACAACGCTGAAGAACTAGCTTGCGGTGAAAACGTACTCTTTGCAGCTTGCGGTATTACTCCGGGTACTTTAATGGAAGGTGTTCGTTTCTTCCACGGAGGTGCTAGAACTCAAAGCTTAGTAATTTCCAGCCAATCCAAAACTGCTCGGTTTGTTGATACCATTCATATGTTCGATAGTCCACAAACCCTAAATCTTAAGTAAAAAGTTAGGAGGGCGGGAGTTAGAAGTTAGAAGTTAGGAGTTAGAAGTTAGTACCACCGGAGTTAGGAGTTAGGAATTAGGAATTGTTTAACCTTTAATCTCTAACCTCTAACCTTTCACCTTTAACCTCTAACCTTTAACCTTTAACCTTTTTTATCAATTATCAATAAATAGTTAGTAATTAACATTTTAAGTAATGCATATAGCAGTAGTAGGGTTAAGTCACAAAACAGCCCCAGTGGAAATTCGAGAAAAACTTAGCATTCCCGAACCACAAACTGAAGGGGCGATCGCTCACCTGTTAAGCTATCCGAGTATTGAAGAAGTTACAGTTCTTAGCACTTGTAACCGCTTGGAAATTTATATCGTTACTCAAGAAAGCGAACAAGGTATCCGAGAAGTAACTCAATTTCTCTCGGAGCATAGCAAATTACCTGTAATGTCTCTGAGACCTCATCTGTTTATTTTACTACATGAAGATGCGGTCATGCATTTGATGCGAGTCTCAGCTGGTTTAGATAGCTTAGTACTCGGAGAAGGTCAAATTATGGCTCAGGTGAAAACTACTCATAAAATTGGTCAGCAATACAAAGGTATTAAAACAGTTCTCAATAAATTATTTAAACAAGCCATAACTGCTGGTAAGCGGGTACGTAGCGAAACTAGTATTGGAACTGGTGCGGTTTCCATCAGTTCTGCTGCGGTGGAACTAGCTCAGATGAAAGTACAAAATTTAGCCGCAGTTCGAGTCGCGATCGTTGGTGCTGGGAAAATGTCGCGTTTACTAGTACAGCATTTGGTTTCAAAAGGTGCGGGAGAAATTTGTATTCTCAATCGTTCCATAGCAAGAGCAGAGGAATTAGCAAAGCAATTTAGCACTTGTAACATCCAGATTGAAACTTTGGACAAAATGATGCAAGTAATTAACGTCAGCGATTTAATATTTACTAGTACTTCGGCAACAGAACCAATACTTGACCGCAGTAAATTAGAATTAGTTTTAGAACCTACTCGTCCTTTGATGTTGTTTGACATTTCCGTACCGCGCAACGTTCATTCAAATGTCAACGAGCTAAACAACGTACAAGCATTTAATGTAGACGATTTGAAAGCGGTAGTCGCACAAAATCAAGAAAGTCGTCGTCAAATGGCTCAGGAAGCTGTATCTATTTTAGAACAAGAAGTAGAAGCTTTTGATATTTGGTGGCGCAGTCTGGAAACGGTTTCCACAATTAGTTCTTTGCGAAACAAAATTGAAACTATTCGCGAACAAGAATTAGAGAAAGCTTTATCAAGATTGGGTTCGGAATTCGGCGAAAAACATCAAGAAGTCATCGAAGCCCTAACGCGAGGAATAGTTAATAAAATATTACACGACCCGATGGTGCAGTTGAGAGCGCAGCAAGATGTAGAAGCGAGACGACACTGTATGCAAACTCTGCAAAAATTATTCAATTTGGATGCAGAAGAACAGTATAGTTAAAGGTTGAAGGTCAAAGGTTGAAGGTTGAAGGTTAAAGATCAACTAACCACTAACCACCAACTACTAACTACTATCAACTAACCACTAACTACCAACCACTATCAACCAACCACTAACAACTATCAACTATCAACTAACTATGAAAATTTGGGCAAGATAGAAGGGATTTGTAACCTTTATCTTGCCCATCAGTTAATCTACTCAAAAAGTAGTGTCAATCTTAGTTACTTGTACCACCAGCAGGAGTTTCAGTAGCATTAGGTGTAGCTTCTGGAGTGACTTGTTCAACTCCGGGAGTCGCTTCAGTACCTTCTCCACCTTCAGGAGCTTCATTTGCAGCACAAGCAGTGACGCTAGCAGCCATACCTAATGCAAGAAATAAAGCAATTGTTTTTGAACGCATTTCCACACTCCTCACTTTAATTAAGTTGTTAAGTAGTTTGTT
>JBHJOU010000546.1:0-9181 GCA_050329355.1 Rivularia sp. (in: cyanobacteria) | reverse complement strand
GTACAGATAATTTCGTTTGCCATCCTGGCTGCGATGATGATTGGATCGGCTCTGGGAGTTGTGCTGTTTGATAACATTGTTTACTCTGCTTTTTTGCTAGGGGGGGTATTCGTTAGTATCGCGGGATTGTATCTGCTGTTGAATGCGGATTTTGTCGCCGCAGCTCAATTACTAGTGTATGTTGGAGCGGTAAACGTACTAATTCTGTTTGCCATTATGTTGGTAAACAAACAAGAAAATTTTGTTCCTTTACCGAAAACTTGGGCAAGGAAAGCATTAACAGGATTAGTTAGTTTGGGATTGTTTGTGCTGTTAAGTACGATGGTTTTGGCAACCCCTTGGAGTTATTCAACTGGCACTCCTGTTAATAACTCGATTGTTTTAATTGGTGAACATTTCTTTACCGACTTTTTGTTACCTTTTGAATTGGCTTCCGTTTTATTATTAATGGCAATGGTAGGAGCAATAATCTTAGCTCGTCGCGAGTATTTACCTCCCGAAGAAACTTCAGATCAATTACCACAAACTGTTCTACAATTGCCCGAACGTCCTAGAGAATTAGTATCGGCTCGAAGTGAAGATAAATAGCAATTATCAATGAATAATTGAGTTGAAATAGGAACAGCAAATAATCATGCAACTTCAGTTCTTTTTGTTACTATCTGCCGCTCTATTTTGTATCGGTATTTATGGAATTGTCACCAGTCGTAATGCGGTACGAGTGTTAATGTCGATTGAATTGTTACTCAATTCAGTTAATTTGAACTTAATGGCTTTTTCCAATTATTTGGATTCAACATTAATTAAAGGTCAGGTTTTCGCCGTATTTGTAATTACTGTAGCTGCCGCTGAAGCAGCTGTAGGGTTAGCGATCGTACTGGCAATCTATCGAAATCGCGATACTGTTGATATGGAGCAATTTAATCTCCTAAAGTGGTAATTTCGTGGAGCTTAACCAAGTAATTATTGCCTATAAGGCGCGAGACCCCCAAAGCAAACGTTGGGCCGAAATCTGTGCCAGCCAGTTAGAACATCTTAAATGCCATGTACTAATGGGTCCTAGCGGTCCAAAAGATAATCCATACCCGGTTTTTTTGGCTTCTACGACCCAACAAATTGACCTTGCTATAGTACTTGGTGGTGATGGTACAGTTTTAACTGCTGCCAGGCATTTAGCCCCTGCTGGCGTTCCGATTTTGGCTGTAAATGTTGGGGGTCATTTAGGATTCTTAACTGAGTCTGTAGAAGAGTTTCAGGATACCGAATTAGTTTGGAATCGACTGTTAGAAGACCGCTATGCCATACAGCGACGAATGATGTTGCAAGCAGCGGTGTATGAGGGACATGGTTCTAACTTGGAACCGATAACCGAAACTTATCTAGCTTTGAACGAAATGTGTGTTAAACCCGCTTCCGCAGACCGCATGATTACCTCAATTTTGGAAATGGAAATTGATAATGAGGTCGTTGATCAATATCAAGGAGACGGGTTAATTATTTCTACACCTACTGGTTCTACAGGTTATACGGTTTCTGCTAATGGTCCGATCATGCATGATGGGATGGAAGCGATTACCATTACTCCCATTTGTCCGATGAGTCTTTCTAGTCGTCCCATTGTTTTACCTCCGGGTTCGGTGATTAGCATTTGGCCTTTGGGCGATTTTGATTTAAGTACTAAATTGTGGACTGATGGTGTATTAGCAACTTCGATCTGGCCGGCACACCGCGTAGATGTACGGATGGCAGAATGTCGCTCTAAGTTCATTATTTTACGGGAAAACTATTCGTACTATCAGGTTTTACGAGAGAAATTGCTTTGGGCGGGAACTAGAGTTAGGTATAATACTAAACATAATACTAATTAATCATGTAGAGACGTAGTATATTACGTCTCTTTATGTTACGTATATTACATCTGATCAAAACACTACCTAGTCAAAGCTTTATAATGGTTTGGGTTGTGCAAAGAGTTAGTCAAAGCAAACAGCATCCACTTCAACTTCAATCAACATTGCAGAATCTATCAGCGATTTAACTTCCACCATTGTGGAAGCAGGAGGGTTTTCTGCAAAAAATTCTTGATGAGCTTTGCCAAATTCAGCCCAAAGAGAGATGTTTGTCACATACATTCTTGTTCTAACTACACATTTTGTATTTGCACCTAAATCTTGTAAAGCTTTTTCGACAATTTGAAAGCAACGTTTGGCTTGAGCGTAAGCATCACCCGGAGTGAAAACGCTACCGTCTTCTGATATTGGTGCGGTACCGGATATATAGATATGATTTCCGACTTTCACCGCTCGACAGTAACCGACGGTAGATTCCCAAGATGCACCGGAGAAAGTTCTATGGATTTCCATGGTAGTATCAAATATTTATTTAAGTCGTGGGTTTGGGTTAGATATTCTAGTTCCTAGGCCCAGCCTAAAACGCGATCGCCATCAGCAAAGAATCAAATCTTAGGAGTCAAAATATTTTTGCTCAAATTTAGGATGTAAATACAAATAAGTAGTCGTGCAAAATTAATTTAACATTCTGAAAAGTCCAAGTCCCTGCGATGAACCGCACTAACCCGGGTGAATGCTTCGTTCCAAGTCCTTCGGACACGCTTCGCGAACGCTTCGGACGGTACACAATTAATTCTGCATAGGTACTTATAAATATGTTGGGTTACGACGCAATCATAATAATTAGTTGAATGTTGTTGCTACGTGCGTCTAACCCAACTTACCGGCTAATTTAACTGGTATTTAACTTGTAATTATTACTTTTTAATCAACTGCTCGTAATAAATAGTTAATTACGCTAGAAACTATTGCTAATACTATTGAACCAAGTAAAGCAGCTAAAGGGCCACCGATGGTAAAACCGTAACCGGGGGTAAGAATACTTGCTAACCAAAGGGTAAATCCGTTGATGACAAAGGTAAATAATCCAAAGGTAAGTAAGTTTATCGGCAGTGTTAAAATACTTAAAATCGGTCGAATAAAAGCATTAACCAATCCTATAACTACAGCCGCAACTAAAGCTGCAACAAAACTTGTAATCCTGAATTCAGGAACAATGTAAGCGGTAATTAGTAATGACACCGCAGTGCCAAGCCAAGTTAATAGAAAATGCATCATAAGAATCTCGCGGGATGTGGGAAACTCAGAGTCTTTAGACCTGAGAGGTAAACGACACGAGTGGTTTTAACCACCGAATATAACTTGTGGTAAAATAAAAACACGGTGAAATACAGTAATAGCAGGAAGATTGACTCGTTTTCCAAGGCTTTATACAGGGTCGCCAAGTTGTCTTGCGAGTAGCACGAAAATTGAGTCCTTGGGGTGCGGGGGTGAGTACACCCTCTAGTCAATCGTAACCGCGCCTGAAATTCCGCAAACCATCACAAGTACACGAGCAATTGTGGGTAGTATGGGGAGGGGGATAAAGCTCAGACCTTTTAAGGCTGAGAATGGTTACAGGCTTTGTGTAAGAAAATTATTGATTTGCTTTTCTGTAATTCACAATAAACTTTCACTATCTATTTATGTTCTTCTGATAGAAAAATAAGGCTTTCCAAGTAATGGCATCTAATGATACCTCATAATTTTGGATATATATTATCCTATTGCGGCTATTACGGCTTAAATTTGGTTGATTACTTTTAGTTACAGGAATAGCCTGAGTACAATCGGTGGTTGGTGCGTAAGTCCTGTACTTATTACTTTAGGA
Source organism: Rivularia sp. (in: cyanobacteria) (assembly GCA_050329355.1). Taxonomy (GTDB): domain Bacteria; phylum Cyanobacteriota; class Cyanobacteriia; order Cyanobacteriales; family Nostocaceae; genus Rivularia. The sequence goes on along the minus strand of JBHJOU010000546.1, from coordinate 5,461 downwards.
CTTACGCAATTGTCACAAGATACAGGTGGTGCGTAGTTAAGTCTTGTTACTACGTTCAAATTTTCTCTAAACTACACACCCTACGGAAAAAATGTGCCGGTTGCGTAAGTCCTGTACTTATTACTTCTTACTTTTTACCAGGTGGTTGGTGCGTGAAACTGTTGCATGAAAGCCTTTTGCCTATCCCCACTACAAGTCTTTTTCCGCAAACCCTACTTAAATGTAACGTTGCGCGATCGCAGTATTAATCATGATGTAGAAACTCGCTCCTATTGCTTTTGAAGCTGGAAAACTACATATTTGTCTTGTATTAAAATGTATCAAAATTTGAATCACTGGCTGTTCTTAGTCGAGTGCCATCAAGATATTGCTCATGAATGGAAATAATCCAACTCGAAAAATTTTGCTTCTGTCAGCGAACCCCAGAGGTACTGGTTTACTACGTCTAGATGAGGAGAAGCGGGAGATTAAGGAGGGGTTGAAGCGAGCTAAGAAGCGGGAGCAATATTCAATAGATTCAGCGGAAGCAGTACGCTATAGGGATATACATAGAGCAATTCTAGAATACGAACCGCAGGTTATTCATTTTTGTGGACATGGAACTGGTGAAGATGGTTTGGCTTTTGAAGATGAATCTGGTCAAATTAAATTAGTTGATGCAGAAGCTTTAGCTGGATTATTCCAATTATTTAGCAACCAAGTTGAGTGTGTTGTCCTGAATTGTTGTTACTCAGAATACCAGGCTTTGGAGATATCTCAGTATATTGATTATGTGGTGGGGATGAGTCAAGGAATTGGGGATAAAGCAGCGATTGAATTTGCGGTGGGTTTTTATGATGCACTGGGAGCGGGACACAATTATGAGTTTGCGTATAAATTAGGTTGTAATTTGATTGGGATAGCAGGAATACCGGAGCAACACACACCCCGATTTATCGCACGGAATTCTTCACAAATACCTCCAGAAAATCCTGCGGAAGCAGCGACAATTGTATATATTGAACGTCAGAACATTGAAGAAAAATGCTATCAAGTGATTTTGCAACCCGGAGCGCTAATTCGCATCAAAGCAGCGCAGAAAATGGGGAAAACTTCGCTTTTGGAGAAATTGCTCGGCTATTCCACAGAGCAAGGTTATCAAACAGCAAAATTAGATTTAAAACAAGCTGATGTTAATATCCTCGCTAATTTGAAAACATTCTTACAGTGGTTGTGTGCTGATGTTTCTGACAGTTTGGAACTGGAACCAGAACTGGATAAATATTGGCAAGATATTTATGGGCTGAATAAAAACTGTACTCGTTATTTTCAAAAATATTTATTATCTGTCACCGATAAACCTTTAGTCTTTGCGATCGATAATTTTGAGCGACTATTTGAATATCCCGATATTTTCCCTCAATTCTGCTTGCTGCTGCGGGGATGGTATGAATCTGCTAAGTAAGGAGACAGGATTGGTAAAATTTGGCAGAAATTGCGGTTAGTGGTAGTTCATTCTACTGAAGCTTATCCTTCCTTGGATACCAATCACTCGCCTTTTAATGTGGGGATAGCAATTGATTTACCTGAGTTTAATTTGCAACAAGTAGAAAATATTGCCAAGCGCTATGATAACAGTCAGTTGGGACAAGAAGGTTTAAATAAGTTAATGGAGTTAGTAGGGGGACATCCTTATTTAATACAGGAAGCTATTAGCAATCTCAAAACGAAACAAATAACTCTAGAGCAACTTTTAAAACTTGCACCTACAGAAGAGGGAATTTTTAGCAACCATCTACGGGAACAATTATGGAATTTACAACATAATCCTTTGTTGGAGTCGGCTTATAAAAAAGTGGTGACAGCAAACAAACCCGTGCGACTTGATGCAGAAACTGGGTTTAAACTACATAGCATGGGATTGGTGAAGCTTTTAGGTAATGATTGTGTTCCTAGCTACGATTTATATCGTCGGTATTTTTCGGAGCGTTTGGTTTAATAACCTCACCCCCTTCCCCTCTCCTTGGCAAGGAGAGGGGTGCCGAAGGCGGGGTGAGGTACAAAAAAGACACCTTCGGAGAATGCTAATTGGAATAAGTTATGGTTGACCAATATATTTTCTCTGGAAGTCTACCGGAAAATGCCAGCACCTATGTAACGCGAGATGCCGATCGCGATTTGTATGATGGATTGCAAGCGGGAAAGTTTTGTTATGTGTTGAATTCTCGTCAAAGCGGTAAATCCAGCTTACGAGTGCGAACAATGCGCCGTTTAAGAGAAAATGGTGTGCAATGTGCTGCGATCGATCTTTCTGCCGGTGGTATTCAAAATGTCCCACCAGAGCAATGGTATGCGGATTTGATTGATACGCTGATTGATAGTTTTGATTTGGATGTTGATTTTGGGGAGTGGTGGGGAGCAAATCAATTAAATTCGCTTGTAACCAAATTTCGCAAGTTTCTCGAAGAAATATTACTTGTTGAAGTTAAAGAAAATATTGTAATTTTTATAGATGAAATTGATAGCGTTCTCAGTTTAAATTTTCCTACTGATGACTTTTTCGCTTTTATTCGTTCCTGTTATAACCAGCGTGTTGATAATCCCGAATATAACCGCTTGACATTTTGTTTATTGGGAGTCGCTTCACCCACCAATTTAATTCAAGATAAACAACGCACTCCGTTTAATATTGGTAAAGCTATTTCTCTTCAGGGGTTTCAATTACACGAAGTTGAACCGTTAGTAAAGGGTTTAACAAGAAAATTTAGTCATCCTCAAGCGACAATCGAAGAAATTTTAGATTGGACGGGGGGACAACCGTTTCTGACGCAAAAGTTGTGTCAGTTTATGGTGGAAGAATCTGAAAAAGAAAATCCGCGCACTGTTGAAGAAGTTGTTAGATCAAAGATTATTGAAAATTGGGAATCTCAAGATGAACCAGAACATTTACGCACCATTCGAGCCAGAATTTTAAGCAATGAGGAACGTGCTGGGTATTTATTGGATTTATATCAGCAAGTTCGGTGTTCGGAAGAGCAATCTGAAATAATAGATCCCCCCTTGCCCCCCTTAGAAAGGGGGGTTTATGATTCCTCCTTGCCCCCCTCAGTAAAGGGGGTTTATGATTCCTCCTTACCCCTCTCAGTAAAGGGGGTTTACGATTCCTCCTTGCCCCCCTTTATAAGGGGGGTTGGGGGGATCTCAAATTCTGCATCTTCACCAGCAATTGGTATTACAGCCGATAATACTTTAGAACAAAGTGAATTACTGCTTTCAGGATTAGTTGCCAGACGAGAAGGTAAATTAAGAGTTTATAACCTTATATATAAACAAGTTTTTAACGACAATTGGGTTGAAAATGAATTAAAGAATTTGCGTCCCTATTCCGAAAGTTTTAAATTTTGGGTAGCTTCTGGAGGTAAAGACGAATCTCGACTGTTGCGGGGAAAGGCTTTAGTTGATGCGGAAGAATGGGGGAAAGAGAAGAATTTAAGTTATCAAGATAAACAGTTTTTAGCTGCTAGTAGGCAAAAGGAAATTCAGGAGAAAATCGCTGCTGATGAACAAGCAGCAAAGTTGGAGAGGGAGAGGAAGGATAAGGAAGCAGTAGAAAAGAGAAATCTGGTATTGAGTGAAGCGAAAAGGTTAAAGGTCAAAGGTTAAAGGTCAAAGGTTGAAGGTCAAAGGTTAAAGGTTGAAGGTTGAAGGTTAAAGGTCAAAGGTCAAAATTATTAAACTTGTGACTCAATTACTCAAGCATCATCGAAAAACTGAGCCGCAATTTTAGGGTCATAACAATTAGCCATAACAAACTTTTCCGCTACCTGACTCACTTCTGAATCTACAACTTCCCAATCATCCCAAGGAAGCCGCATTTGTCCTGGTGATGTTTTATTTTTTATATTGTGTAAGCTTACATATTTGTCATTGCGAGCGTAACGGAAGGCTTTCTTCCCCCCTTCCCTAGTAGCTACCGTGTACACACAAGTACTCTCCACATAGGTTTGAAGGATTTTAACCCCCTTGAATTGTCATTGCGAGGAGGAACGACGAAGCAATCGCAAAGTGCTAGAATTGCTTTGCACAGGGAACAATGACAGGTTTATAGAGATTTTTATTTGAGTTCAAATCTTGCTTCTAGATAGGATTTAAATACTTCTGTGTACACCCTAGCCGAAGATATCTATTGCTAATCAATAACCACAATCACCCGGTTGTACGACCAACAATACCTATTTGATTTTGACCAACATTATCTTCTTTTTCTTCCTCATAAGTTTGAGGATTAGCTTCATTTACATCTTCATCTAAATGAGATTCATTATCTTCTGGTACTTGAGCAGATGAATATTCAGCACGACTAGTATCGGGACCTGCATCTGGAGTTATACTACCGCTACCGTGAGGTGATGCTCCGGATGTATGAGTTTTATCTTGTTGAGGATTCATTTTGATGTAATTTCCTTATAAAAACATGATTTAAACCTATGCAAAAGCGATAGGTTCTGTATCAATTCTTTAAATTTTCGGGGGATTTTACATCATTCGTAAGGGATAAACTGTTGTTGCGATCGCACTACGAAAGAAATAAACCATAAGAATAGGTTGTTGCTTAGTTGCATTTGTCCTTGTGGAGTTTTATTTTTATATCGTGTGCGTAGCGTCTCGTAGAGAAGCAATCCCAGGGATTGGGATTGCCACGCTCCACTCTGCTAGACTCGCAATGACTGTAAATATTTTTATTGATTTAACCAAGCTTCTAAATCGGCAATAGAAGTAAAATATTTCTTTTTTCTCTTCTGAAACTTTTTCATCAGGCTCAACTTTTCCATAATTTTTGAGTAATTCTTCCAAGTAATCTTTGGCGAATTGGTCATGAATAAACCGAGTCATTCAATAAAAATGTATTAGCAAATTAATTTGATTCAAGCAACAATATTTTATCATTTTATTCATTAATAATAGCAAGTGGTAGGTTGGGTTGAGGAACGAAACCCAACAATGAAAAAGCTCGGTATTGTTGGGCTTCACTCCGTTCAACCCAACCTACTGGGTATCAACTAATTACTATTAAAAACAATGATTTAACCTATCAGGTGGTTGGTACGTGACACCACAAGCTTTATTGCTAAGTTCAGAATTTCTATAAGTGTCACAGCACTCTATAAGAAGAATATGCCTTTAAGAATAAAGCGATAGGTTATGCATCAATTGTTTAAATTTTCGGGAATTTTTACATCATTCGTAAGAGATAAACCTTGGTAATAATTGCACTACGGAAGAAGTAACCCATTTGATATGGAGTTAGCTCCAAAAAATAAATTATAAATATTAAATATATAAATGGTGCATTACCATGACGACGATAACGCACCCTACAAAAATCGGATATTAAATTAACTCACCATTCCCTTAACGTTTACCTCTATCTAAAAGTTGCCAAGTAGCACCTCCAACAACACCATCGGGTTCCAAACCGTTA
>JBHJOU010000524.1:0-5957 GCA_050329355.1 Rivularia sp. (in: cyanobacteria) | reverse complement strand
TAAAGAATATCCTCAAAGCAGCAAGGAAAACATTCCTTACTTACAAAATATACGTTGGGAACTTCAAAAAACTCGCCGCAATTTAGCTGCGATGGATACTCCCGATAATTTTAGTCAATCTTTAAAAGAAGTACGGCAACAACTCAACCGCTACTTACAAGGAAAAACTCAATATGAAAAATTCAGCGAATTGAGATTACAGCTTCCAGATGCGCTAGATAATAAAACTTTGACATATTGGGATTTGGAAGATACAGACTTAGAACAAAAATTATACAATCTTCCTAATCAAGATGAAGCATTTACCCAATGGCAGCAAGAAGTTAAAAATAAAAGCCAGGAATTAATCCAGGTAATTGAACAACAATCAAACCAAGATTCTACAAATCAACAAGTAGAAAATATTGCTCGCAGTATTAAAAACCCAATTCCCGATACTCAAATTAGTCCGATTCCCGATATTCAACCTTTTGATAAAGAAAAGGTAGATAAGTCTGCTCGTCAACGGCTATATGTATTCAATATTGTGAGTTATGCGATCGCAATTTTTTTATTGGCAGGAGCAGGATTTACCCAACTGTACGCAGCGAATAAAACCTTTGGTAGTAATGGTTTAACTGAATATTTTGCGCTTTTGGCTTGGGGATTTGGTGCGGAAGCGACTCGCGAAACCGTGACTAAGGTTTTGCAAGATTGGAAGCAGTCGGGGGAGAAAGATAAAAGTTAATTGAAATGTCAAAATTATCCTTGTACAACACTTATTGCTTGAGCCAATCCCTCTTTATTCATGGGAAACATCGGTACTAAATGACTGATAATCTGTGCGGAGCTACTTTCCCAACGTTCTTTCGGCATTGGATTTAACCAAGCAATTAAATTAGTATATTCTTTAATATCAAATAACACTTCCGTAATCGCTCTCACCCTACCCATGCGACGATAACCCCTCGCGGCTCCTGCATCGCTAATCACTAATACTTTACTATCGTTGTCGCATCGAGCTAATATTTCATTTAAAGCAATAGGTGCAGTTGAGTGAGAATCTTTGTAGACGCTTTCTGCTGGAGTATTGTGAAAGTAAACCACATCTACCCGCTCAATATCGCTTTCATATTTAACAGTATCTACTAAATCCCTAGTGAAGCGGTGAAAGGGAGTCATAGAACCTTCTTGGTCAATTAATAATAGCAGATGAGCGTGATTTTTTTCCCGACGACGATAAACTGGTTGCAAAAAGAAGCCTTGTTTGGCAGCTTTTTCTACGGTTTGATTGACATCTAAAACATCTTGTTGTCCATCCGCAACCAAACGACGTAGATAATGCCAAGCGTACACCATCTGACGACGGGAAAGCAGCCAATAATTTTCAAATTCTCTATCTTCTTCAATGTCAGCAGGGATAAAAGGAGATTTTACTGGTTGTGCTGCAATTTCCTGAGTTGTTTTAGCTGTTGAAACTGGTTGTGTTTTTACTTCTTCACGAGGTGGTGGTTTTTCTGAATAATCGGATTTCGTTGGAGGAGGAGTTTTTATTTCTTCTTCTGGTTGCTCTAGAAGAGGTTTCTGCTTACTATCAGCAACAACTGTATCCCACAGAATCCGTAACCGACTTTGTTCTGCTAAAGAATTACACCATAATAAACATAAAGCATCCAGCAATTCATCTTGACTGCTTCCCCATCCACCTTCAACAGCTTCCACAGCAGCCATATATTCACCCATACCCAAATTGAAACCGTCGCGACGCAAACGGTTAAATACACGCTTTAAAATTAACCTGGGTTCAAAATCACTCATTAAACTGCTGACGAGGTATAATTTTGCCAATCTTGTCGCATTTTAAATAATAACTCTGGATAAGGTAAAGAAAGACTTTCATCTTCCAGACTTTCAAATGAGTAAGGTGATGTATCAAAGCTTTGCAATGCATACAACCAATCTAAAAATTCGCTTGTTCCCGGCAACTTAAATAATCCACTATCTTTTCTTACCGATAAAAAACGATTAATTGCTGTTTTTTTTAATTCATCTTTGGGTGCTTCGTTTCCCAATTCTTGAGAATTAACTTGATAATGTATATCAACAATTCGTTCCAATTCTTCTGGTTTGCTAGGAAATTTGAGATAGAAATATAAGCATCTACGTAAAAATGGAGCGGGTAAATTACCTTTTTCTTTATTACTAGTAATAATTATAATTGGCTCGTGTTTCGCTGTAATAGTTTCTCCCGTTTCTCGAATATTGAACTGCATCGGTTTGTCCAAAACCGCTAATAGATCGTTAGGGAAATCAACATCCGCTTTATCAATTTCATCAATCAAAACTACCGCAGGACATTCTTGTGAAGTAAAAGCTTTACCCAAAGCTCCAAAATAACGATAGCATTTTGGGTCTTTAGGATTTCGTTGTTCTTCAAGATTTTGTCCTAACTTGAGAGTTTCAACATCGTGCAATCGTAAAATTGCATCATACTCATATAAACCTTCCGTTGCTTTAGTAGTAGAACGAATATCCCAACGATAATAAGGAAGTCCCAACTGATAAGCCACAGCACTAGCCAATCTAGTTTTACCACATCCAGCTTCCCCTTCTATCAGTAAAGGTCTTCGTAAGAAAATTGCTAAGTTGACTGCTTTGATAAGTTCATCACCAGCAATGTAAGGTTCCGCTGTTTGTGGTGAATCTGGATTGGAATTTTGAGGTTTTGTGTTTGAATTTGCGGTGAAAGTATATTGTATTTTTTTAATCATAGTTACTCACATTATTGAAATTCTTCTTGTAAAATATCCCATACCATTTTTGGAATACCATCACTAGTTTTGTTGTAAATGTGTTTAGCTTTGAAATCGATTTGTGGAGCAGGAAGTCCTGAATAAAATTCTAACCATGTTGTAATATCTTCTAATTCCCACATATTTAAAGGAAGCGTCAGTATTTTTGTATGAGTAAAATCATCTTGAGTACAGTAACAAGGTAATTGTTTGCATTCTGGAGCCAGCTTTGATTCCGAATCAATAAGAGCTACAACTTTAATTCGCAATAGCTGTTTTTGTGTAGCTACTATTTGACATTGATTAATTAAACTGCACCAAAAATCTTTAATAAACCAAGATAAAACTTTGTCCTGATAGGGTAAGCAATCCCATTTTTTAAGTTCAATAAAAATTACACTTCCACTTTGAAGCGATTGACAAATTGTTTGAATAATTAGATTTACACAATCTATCAAATTATTATCATCGCTTAAAGATATACTTAAATAACCGCCAATACTTGCGAGCAACCCAAATTCATCGAAGCTATTATTAGAAGTTATCTCAACTTTAATATGTTTAAGGCTGCGAGTTGTACTTTTTAAACCTTCTCTAATTTTATAAATTAATAGCTCCCCAGCCATGGAATAACTTTCTTCTAACAAGAAAAAAGCTGCTCCTATATCGCGTTTAAAACGGTTGTTTACTATATCTATAATTTGCATTGCTTGACGAAAATCTATTTGAGGAAGATTTTCTTGGATGCTTCGATAAACTTGGTTAGAGTCATTTTGTGAATTTTCTAATTCTTCTAACTCTTCTTCTACTTGCTGCATCTGCTCTAATAACTCATCGGCTTGTTTTTTCAACAACAAGCGTTCCCGTTCATCTTTTGTTTGTCTGCGCTGTTTGTTTACCGCAGTATACTGTTCGCTTAAACTTGCAAGTTCCTCCCCAAGCTCTTGTGTTTGAATATCAATGACTCTGGACATCTAATAATAACCTTAATCGAGTTGCTGTAATTTAACTTCAACTTCTTTCATCTGGTTTAATAAATCATCGGCTTGTTTTTTATACAATAAACGATCGCGTTCATCTCTTGTTTGGTTGCGCTGTTTGTTTACCGCAGTGTATTGTTCGCTTAAACCTTCTAACTCTGCTTCTAACTCTTGTTTTTCTATGAGCTTAACTCGACTCAACTTATTGAAAGTAGAATCATCTCGCGCACCCAATTCACCCCTATCGCTGCTTGACGATGCAGTTTCTTGCACTCCCTGCAATTCCGGTTTGGAATACTGACGATAGTCAGCAAGAATTATATCACCCAATCCCTTAGTACGAGCAGTTGGCTCCTGTGTCAAACTTTCCTTGACGTTCCATTTACGCAATTCGTTCAATACGTAATTCTCCAAATCGTTAACCGTCACAAAATTACCTCTAGGGTTAGTATGATTGATTAACCCCTGCAACAAATAATATGTAAATACACCATGCTGCTTGTCTTTTAGCTCAAATGCTTTTTGCTCTGCTGTACTCGCTGCAATTACAGCAAAACCTTCAGCTAAATCGTAAACATTTTTGATAAACTCAGGGTCAGTTAAATCTCTACCAATGTTAATACCAGCATGACAAGCATCCAAGGTTAATATTAACCGACGCGCTCGGCTATCTTTCATGATTTTTTCAACTTCTGCAACAGGTAGAGAGCGTGTTTCTAATAAATGCTGTCTGGTATCCCTAGTTATTAAAACGGGTTCTTTACCATTCCCTTTATCTAGCTGGGTACCGTGACAAGCAAAATGAACCCAAATTAAATCATCTGGTGCAATTTGGCTGCAAAGTCCTTTTAATTCAGCTTCGATGTTATCACGAGTAGGAAACCGATGGTCATCTGAGTTTAATTCATCGTGGAGACAAACTACTTGATAACCCACCTCAGTAAGTATTTGTTCTAAAGCTTTGACATCATTAACGCAGAACTTTAACCTACCGAAATTCTTGTCAATATAGCGATTTACTCCAACTAAAAATGCCCAACGGTTTTGTATAAAATTATTTTCCATTGACTATTACTCCTAATTTAAAATTAAATCGTACAAATTAATAAAACAAAGCCAAATATCACATCAAATTTTAAGATGTAATTTTTGGCTTTATTTAGTTTATGCTCTTTTAATTTTGCCTTTTGCCTTTTGACTTTATCCTAAATTCTTTCTACCTTCCTAATACTTTGTCCTTGACATTTTTTAATTTTGACCATGACTATATCTCCTTCAGATAAATTAACTTCTTTTTTCTTGACTTCTTCTTTTGAGGGACAATCAGAATCTTGAATTTGATAGGTAATTGTGGTTTTAAATTTAGTTTTTTTACCATCCTGTATTTCTTTTCTATCAATATCAATTACTTTTGCTTCTATTTCTTGTCCCTCCTCAAATTTTGATGTTATTTGTCGGTTGTTATTAATGGGAATAGATGGTGATGAATCAATATTTTCTATAAGTTCAATTCCCATAATTTGTAAAGGGGTAGGTAATACATGACGTTCTTTAAATTCATCTGGTTCAATTTCCATATATCGCGTTTGCGATGGTTTTGGTCCTTGCCAAGTCAGCATTGCTAAAAGCATTTTAATTCTGGGTATTTCTTGAAATTTATCTACTATCCGAAGCTGCTCAAGCATATAATTTTCAAACATTTGTTGATAATCTGGTTTATCATCCAAAGTTTCTGCTGTCTCCCAGCCATTATCATTAAATAATTTACTATATCTTGCTTTACGGTTATTCAAATATAACTTACTTTCTATTTTTACCGCTCCCATTCCTAAAGGTTTACCCATTCCTAATGAGAGTCTATATTTATCGTTTTGAGCAATATCTAAAACCCACATTAATGCACCAAGTTCAACATTAGTTAAATTCTCAAAGTTAATAGCATACTTAAATTTAACTCCTGAGTTAATTGGTTTAATCTCAGTTGTTTGAGTTTCTTTAGCTTCATTTGGGTTAGGATGTTGAATATCAAGATTACTGCCTTTATGCCAATATAATTTGTGTCCCCGAATCACAGTTTCTTGAATTGGCTTACTTGCGTAGTGTTTTAGTTTTGATTTTTCAGCATCAGTGTCTTTTGGTTGAACTAAGTAATGTTGATAAGTTGTTGGTTTGGGGCTAGCAAGAATCTTGGGAATAATCACACCTT
>JBHJOU010000692.1:0-3218 GCA_050329355.1 Rivularia sp. (in: cyanobacteria) | reverse complement strand
ACGATAAATATCAATACTAAAGAAAGTAATTTTAACCCTTCTCCTCCTGACATCTGACTTTCTAAATAAGTAGGCACAAATAGTTAGTTATCCTTGTGTAACAGAATTTATACTAAACTCAAATTTTACACCTAATCTATCCAAACTTACTCCCTATTGCTTGGAACAACAACAAATTTTAACGCTGATCTACTTTATAAAATCAAGGCAATAAAGGCAAACTTAATTTTAATTACTGAAAACTGATGCTTAAAATCGAAACTTCTAAAATATTGGCGAGTTCATTGGACTATAAAGGAGTTTATCCTTGTCCAGTTTGTCGAGTCGGAAAAGTTCAAAATATGCCTTTAATGGAGGCTATGTCTTGTGATTTTTGCCATCAAATTTTTACCGTTAATTTAGAAGAACAACAGTTAAAAATGCCTTCGCGGGAACCTCCCTTAATTTGGCGATGGAATGGCTTTTACTGGACAGAAGCCCATTTAGAAGGAGTTCAATTTGGCTGGGGTTATATATTGGCAACACTTGCTTTCGTATTACTTCCCACCAGCTTAATTGGATTAGTTGCCTATAATTTTCCTCCAGAACCTAATGCTCCTTTATCCTGGGTTCCTTATATTTGGACATTACTGACATTTTTTGCTCATTTAACAATTATCATTTGGTTATTTATCGAAGTTTATCAAATTCCGATCAAAGCATATTTTCGAGCTTTACACCAGCGTTTGATTAGTTGATAAATGAGGTTTAAGATGTCTCAAATATAATATATTTTTTGATCAACTCGGTATCTTTAATATACCGAGTTGATTTATTTTTATTTTAATGATTATAATTGAAAAATTAAAAATATTTATATTTTTTAATAGTTATATATATATTAATCACTGAATTAATTGCTGAGTTGTAACTCTAAGCAAACAAAAGTCCTTGTGTATCCAAAAAATTAATTTCTAGGTAAATTTAAACAGTTGCGCTAATATTCTAATAATGTAAATCAATTGAATAGCGAGTTAATGGAGCCAGATTCACTACTCACAGAAGTAATCTTAACCTCACCACGTCAGTCTCTCGGCAATATCAAACTTGATTGGACACCACAACCTGGTAATTATCTTGACTTTAAAGGTGAAACCTACGCAGTATTGGAACGTCGTCACCGTTACGAGTTAAAGCAAGGACGTTACTGCTTACACAAAATTGCGATTTATGTACAATCAGCAACAAGACCAGTTGAAAAAACTTTAGTAAACGGACGTTGGGTAATTGGTAACGCTAATTGTAGTTATAACGCTCTTTCAGAAATTATCCGCTGTGCAGTCAATCCTGTGGGACCTTGTAAAGACTGTAAATATTACGAACAAAAGGTCAAAGGTTAGAGGCAACTGATAACTGATAACTGTCAACTGTCAACTAACATTTCCCCCACAATTAAACGACTACCATTGACAAAATCCCATCCCGATTGGGGACGTTTACCAGCTAACTGTACCTCTTGTAATAATAATAAACCAACTCCGGTCTGTACAATTGCTCCTATACCTTTGACAATGCTGACAATTTCCCCAGGATTCCCAGAAAGACTTGACAAATCTGGTAATTTATTTTTTAATTCTTGAAATCTATCTGGTAATTGATTCCAATAATTTGAATCAAGTGGAACGGTAGCTGTAATTTTGAGGGTTTGACCGCGAAATGTTGCCACACAGTTGGGGTAGAAGCCTCTAATTTTGTTGTGTAACTCTATGGCACTCTTTGACCAATCTAAGTGATAATCATCTTTTTTAATTAAAGGAGCATAAGTTGCGCGAGTTTCATCTTGGGGAATAGGCTTAATTTCCTGGTTTTGCAATTTTATAAGTGTTTTTACCAGTAAGTCTGCACCCATTGATGCTAGTTTTTCCGCCAAATTCTGGGAATTGTCAAGCAACCCAATGGCTGTCTTAGCCTCTAATAGCGCCGCTCCGGTATCCATGCCTGCATCCATCAACATAGTTGTTATTCCCGTTTCTTTGGCTCCATTGTGCAAACACCATTGAATCGGCGCTGCACCGCGATACTCTGGTAAAATTGAGCCATGGACGTTGACGCAAGCAAGTTTGGGTATATCTAAAATCTCTTGGGAAAGAATTTGTCCGTAAGCAACCACAACAAATACGTCTGCTTCTATTTCCTTTAATTGAATTAAGGTAGTAACATCTTTTTTAATACGTTGGGGTTGCCATACAGTTAAATTATGTGCTAAAGCAACACTTTTTACAGGAGAAGCTGTGAGTTTATTACCACGTCCGCGACATTTATCCGGTTGAGTGACAACTCCAAGCACTTCAAAATCTGAATGATTGAGCAATTTTTCTAAGGTAGGAACGGCAAATTGGGGAGTACCGAAAAATACGACTTTCATAATAAAGAATATTTAGTAACTCAACTTTTAACACTAACATCACTCACGAACTGCTTCGCTAGGATCTATACTGCCTTATCAATAAGAATAAGCCTAAAGATAGAGTGCAATTAATGAATATATAGGGTATGGTGTTTTTGGTAGCTTTTAAACTTAAAAATTAGATTAAAAAAAATTAATATTCTAATTTATTGCTATTATTCAAATATATTATATATCTAGTAAAAGCCAAATATTTTAAATAGGCTTTCTGACTAAAATAAGTATTTTTATGATTGCAATTGAAATTTAGATATGTTCAATTGCTTAAAAGTCCGAAATAGGATTTTTAATCAGGCTTTTAATTGCTTCTACTGTTTTTTCTGATTTTTTCTGATTTTTCATATCATGCCCGGAATTACGATCGGAAATGTTGAAGTAGAAATTGAACAGGTATGATTTGTGAGATTTTTAATTCCCACATTGATGTGAACCATCGGGGTTAAATTAAGTTTTGTAAGTTTTGTAAGTTTTGTGTAGTTTTAATTATTTACTAGTTGGTGTATTGACGCTGATTTATTTTTGAGCCAATATTTGTTTAAAATGACATTTTTTGGTGTTTGTACTTATACAACACTCTGTTGTTGGAGTAACTTTATCCAAATCATGAATTATCTAAATTAATGTTTAGATAAATGAGTAAAAAAGAATACGCGATTTTTGCTAAACTATGCGAAATTATAGAAGAGCATCTCGCGAAATTGTTAGTTCCCTGTTATACATATAAAAGATAGCCTGCCCCATTGCCGTGAGGCATTGCTCTTCCTATAGCAAC
>JBHJOU010000461.1:0-6793 GCA_050329355.1 Rivularia sp. (in: cyanobacteria) | reverse complement strand
CTAACTCCTAACTCCTCACTTTTATAAGCCAGTGCAAAACGTTCAATTCCAGCTAAATCGCAATGAATTTCTATTTTGCTATAGGTACCGCGATCGCGCAACATTTGAGTAACTCGCGGAGCTTGCCCCATCATCATTTCAACTAACCATACTCCACCAGGCTTTAAGTAGTCGGATGAAATTTCGATCAAATGACGGATAGATTCTAAACCATCGTCACCACCATCTAAAGCCAGATGCGGTTCATGTTTAAATACTTCCGGCTGCAATTCGGGTAAGGTACTGGTAGGAATATAAGGCGGATTGGATACCATGCCGCTAAACTTTCCTTTGAGAAAATCTAACGGCTCCCACCAAGAACCTTGATAGAATTCAATCCGATTGCTCAAACCATAATTATCGGCATTTAAGCGAGCAACGGCAAGAGCTGCGGATGAAAAATCTACAGCATGGATTTTCACATTACTAAAAGCATCACACAATCCTAAAGCTATTATTCCACTACCAGTACCCAAGTCCGCCCAATGCCCTTCACGTATGCTTGGGTTGTCAGCAGTAACAGCGATCGCCAAGTCAATTAATAATTCGGTTTCAGGTCTGGGAATTAAAACACTCTGAGAAACTGTAATATTAAAATGTCGCCAACAAGCAACTTTTGTAATGTACTGGACTGGAAGACTTTCGCTGAGTCTTTGTTGCCACAGTATTGATAATTCCTGTAAAGGTAACTTTAGCTGAATTTGAGACCTGTCTTTAAAAGAACCTAGACGCAGCGACAAAGGATCTAATCCAGCTATTTCCTCTAGCAGCCAATCTACCTCGGTTTTGGAGACATTAGCGGATACAGCAGCCGATATCGCAGCATCTCGCCATTGTGAAAGTTCTAAACCAGATATTTGTAGCTGCTTATCCGCCATGTCTCAAGTTGAAGAGTGTAGATGTACTATTTTTTCGGTGCGGGTGCGGGAGTTGATTTAGGTGGGTTTTCCTGGGGAAGTTTCTGAATATATTGTCTAGCTTCTGGATTCGGGAAAAACACAACTTTATCGAGCCAAGGGTCGTTTTTCTCTTGTAAAGTATTGAGTATTCCGTCTACATCTACTACCTGAATATCAGCTTTGGGGAATTTTGGCTGTACTTGCTTGAGTAAATTTTGAGCATCTTGCATACTAAAGAACAAAGGAACTACTTCCTGTTCTGCTTTTTGATCTCCAAGTTTGATTGGTACGTAGCTTTTATCCGGTGCAAATCTGACGATAAAAACTGGTACACTTCTAAATTGTTTTACCTGCTCGCCATTTTTTTTCAATAATTCCATCGCTCCTTTAACTTCCTTGTCAATGGGTTTAAAAGCGAATAACAAGCGATTCGGTTCGTTTTTAGTTTTTTGAACTTGCTCAAAAATCACTCCTAAAGGTACGGGAGTAGCTTGTAAGCTTTTCACCATCTGAGTAGTTTTCGGATCTTTATCTTTTACATTTCGTAATTCGGCGATAAAGGCTTGAGCTTCTTGTTGACTCATGTAAACACCAGTTACTGAACCAGCAGCTTGTTTACCATTTTGTTCAGATAGAGGACGACTTAAAGGTAAGCCTTGAGGATTGGTAATCAACCAGACTGGTATGTTATCAAGCTTACTTTTGATTTGTTGTTCTGACAATGCAATGACTGGGGCAATTCCGGCGATGGCAGTTGCTAGCAGAGTACTCCCTACTAACAAGAATGTTGTTCCCCAGCGAACTAATGATTTCATGTTTTCTCCGGTTCTTCAGTACTTTAATCAAGTCGAAATTCGAGGTAATCTGAATCAATAATGTAAAACCGACTTTTTACAGTTATAGTCTCTTCAACAGTTTTTTTTAACTGTGTTATTTACATTCGCGTCAAGTTTTTCAATATTTTAATGAATATAGGCTCAGATGCCTACATGGAGCGACCATATTGAAAAACGCCAAAGCAAAAAATATCTCCTCTTGCAAACACATTAGATGTCATTTTATTGCTTTTCTTAAATAATGTTGACGCGATTCAAAAAAATATCGTTCCATATAAATCGTTGAAAAATTAGTGCTTTTTGAAACGTTATTTTAAATACTTAATTCCCAAGAAGCATCTATTTTTAAACATCAACCCGATGATTATCCGTTTTAATACTAAATTAAAGAGAATATTTATTACTTAAACCATACTTAAAAAACCAGAACATGAGTTCGATAAATATAATCCCATAATCAATCGTCGGATTTTTATGATGATTATCTTATATAACAGGGACTTAACATAAAAAAAACCCTAGAACATAATCATCGTCCTAAAGTCTTTGTAATACAATACCTTTTTAATCGGGATGACAGGATTCGAACCTGCGACATCCTGCTCCCAAAGCAGGCGCGCTACCAAGCTGCGCTACATCCCGTAATAATCATTAATGTTTAAATTCAATAAATTTACATTTAAATGACAATATTGAAACGATATCACATTTAATGTACTTTTGACAAATAAATTTAAATTCACTCCTAGCTGATTACCTTATAAAGATAGTCCGCGCCTGTTGATAGCGCGGATTTTCGCTTCACCATATAATTATGATTTATTTAGCTTTGCATAAGCTTTAAAATAAAAGCATTTCTTAGCTAAGAACAATTTGGGATTAGTGAGGATACCAAAACATACCTTTAATGCCTTCTGGATCTGACATAAAGCCGAGATTCCGGTAAAAATCCACAACATGGGGATCGGCAAAAAGAGTCACGTTGCTAATTTCTTCACTTCTAAGTTTTTTTAGTACATATTTCATTAATGCCTTACCCATTCCTTTGCCTTGAAAGTCTGGGTGAACCACTACATCCCAAATAGTGGCATTAAAGGCATGATCCGAGGTAGCACGGGCAAAACCAACGAGTCTTCGTGTGTTTCCTCGTACTTGCCACATAGTAGCTACGAGAAAACTATGCTCGATGGCTTTCTTCACTTTTCTTAAAGGACGACGAGACCAACCTACCGCGTCACAAAGTTCTTCTAACTCGTATAGGTCAATATCTCGCTCCGTACTAAAAACTATGCGATCGCCACTACGATTAGAGTTACCAACCAGGGGATTCGCACTATGTTCTTCAAACTCATGAGTCGCTTTATTTGTCACGACACCATCATTAGTAGCATTAAACCAAGTTTTCCAAAAACCCATGCCAGCCTGGTTCGGGTAGTATAAATAAAGACGTTTTGCACGTTTGGTTAAGTGCATATTGAGCAACACGCATCACAGCAAGCTGTCTAAAAAACTCTACACCAACTCTGGGGAGTTGGTTTTCACAGATTTCTATAGATGATGCTAGGCAAGAAAAAGCGTGTTTAACATCAATTATTTTCAACTTTAGCATCTTGTTGACAGAACAAGCGTAAAAATTAACTAAAAGCTACCTTAATATCTAAGAATCAATTGTATACAACACTGCCTTAAAATTTTGAGGGACGGCTTCCCGTTTTTTGAATTGGACGGTCAAAAACATTAATTTTTACAACAACAACAAGCAAGTCTTAGATTAAAAAATGGCTTCTGGTTTAAAAACATCAACACTAGAACTACTCAAACGGTTTAATAAGTCGTTTCCCCAATTTTACGAGCAATTTGTGAGCAGTGAAATTCAACTGCAAAATTTGCGGCTAGCTTATCGGCTTTATAAAACCAGACGTGCTGTCATCGAACTAAAACCCGAAGGTGGTAAAAGCGCCTTGCATTTTGCCTATCGGAATCAATCTTTTCTGCTCAGCGATATTTTTGGGGTTCTAGCAGCTTACGGACTGACAATTCACAGTTTAAGTTTGTACGGTCAAATCAAGCCACCAATGTTGGTTTTTATTAAACTAATTGTATCTCGTGGTAACAAAGCCCTGTTGGAGAAAACAGCAGAAAACGTCTGTCGGGCAATTCGTGAAGCTTTAGGAGGACGCTTTGAAGTAGAAGAAATGCTCGCAGTCGAATTTAACCTCGATGCTGGCTTAGAAAAAGTAGAAACCGAATTTTACGTAGATCCAGTGTTTCATTTACCAGCTTTGGTTATTGAAGCTGACAACCAACCGGGATTATTTTATAAAGTTATGTATGCTATGTGGCTCGAAGACTTGCTTGTTGTCAATGCCAACCTGCTAGTTTGGAGAGGACGCACCCGTTTGATTCTTTATTTGTTAGGACCTAATGAAAGCTTAATACCGGAATATTTGGGTCATAAAATCGCCGAAAGCGTCCGTGGAAGGTTCCTCGGTAGATGAATCTAGAAAAATGTCGATTAATTCCCAGCCATGGGGTTAAATAATTGCCAGAATTAATTAAGAACACCAACAAGTAATTCTTGAAATCCCCCGCTATCTATCGGAGAATTTCAAATCAAGACTTTCTTGTAAGCCTCTTTTATCGCTTTCATTACTTAAAGGTACGTGCTGCTCTCATGGCAACCATCGAAATTTTCGGCGTTCCCCACGCATACGAGCTAACGCTTCCTAAACCAAGCCCCTATACCTTAGTGTTTATTCACGGTTGGCTTAATAGCCGTGGATACTGGCAGCCTGCAATAAAGCGCTTAGAGGCAGATTTTAGATGTCTCTCATACGACTTGCGAGGTTTTGGGGAATCTCAATTGAAAGAAAAAACAGATTTAGTCCGCGATATGCCGTTACGCTCTAGCGAAGCTAATCGCGATCCTTCAAATTTAACCAGCACAGGACGGAAGAAAGCCGTTAATCCCTTTGATTCTCTTTATACTCCAGCTGCTTATATGGAGGATTTAGTAGTCCTGCTGCAACAATTAAATATAGATAATGCTTGGCTGATTGGTCATTCTTTTGGTGGCACCATTGCTTTATGGACAGCAACTCAAATGCCTCAACAAGTCAAAGGAGTCATCTGCATCAATTCTGGTGGTGGGATTTATCTCAAAGAAGCATTTGAAAAATTTCGCACCGCAGGACAGCGATTTTTACAAGTTCGTCCCAAATGGTTATCTCAGGTACCTTTAATTGAGTTGCTGTTTGCCAGGAATTCTGTTGCACGTCCCTTAGAACGTCACTGGGTGCGTCAGCGAATCATCGATTTTTTAGTCGCCGATCCTCAAGCCGCTTTGGGAGCGCTACTCGATTCAACCACAGAAGAGGAAGTAAATCATCTACCCCAATTGGTATCTCAACTTAACC
This sequence comes from Rivularia sp. (in: cyanobacteria), assembly GCA_050329355.1. Lineage (GTDB taxonomy): Bacteria > Cyanobacteriota > Cyanobacteriia > Cyanobacteriales > Nostocaceae > Rivularia. The sequence continues at coordinate 1,603 of JBHJOU010000461.1, read as the reverse complement.
AGCCAGTTTATTTTTTAGCCGGTGCCGAAGATAAAGTCATGGAGCCAAAGTACGTTCGTCACTTAGCCAGTTTCCACCCTTTATTTCAATATTGCGGCGACAACGTAATCGAAATTCCCAACTGCGGACATTTAGCGATGTTAGAACAACCAGATGCTGTTGCCAATCACATCCGCTCTATTATTAATTAATAAAGGTCAAAGGTCAAAGGTCAAAGGTCAAAGGTCAAAGGTCAAAGGTCAAAGGTCAAAGGTCCAAGGTCAAAGGTCAAAGGTCAAAGGTCCAAGGTCCAAGGCAAGAGGCAAAAGGTAAGAGGCAACTGTCCACTGTCAACTGTCAACTAACTCATACAACTTCATCACCTCACTAAGCGATAGCCTTGACTCAACACCGAGATTTAAAGAAGAAATATGTCCTCTACTAAGATGGTCTGCGGCACAGCAACCGATCATCGCGGCGTTATCGGTACAATATTTTAAAGGCGGAAATAATACTCGCAAGTTATGATCGGTTGCTGCTGCAAGTAAATGCTTTCTCAAACCGCTGTTGGCTGCAACTCCACCACCCACAGTAATCGTGTTTAAGCCATAATCTAAAGCACAGGATATAGCTCTTTTGGTCAGCGCTCTGGCTACAGTATCCTGAAAACTAGCTGCTACATCTGCTACAGGTATTACAGGATGGTCTTTCTCTAACTGCTGTACCAATCGCGATACTGCTGTCTTTAACCCACTAAAACTCGCATCATAGGGGTGATAGCCTCCTTCGGGTAAAGAAACTCTTCCTTCTGGCAATTTAAAGGCGCTAGAATTACCTTGTTGAGCTAGTTGGTCAATGATTGGTCCACCGGGGTATCCCAGCTTCAACAACCGCGCTACTTTGTCAAATGCTTCCCCTGCGGCATCATCCCTTGTCGCTCCCAGGTTTTCGTAAACTCCGCAATCTTTAACGTAAATTAAGCTTGTATGTCCACCGGAAACCAACAAACTTAAAAATGGAGTTTCAAGAGTTGGTTCGCTGAGATAATTGGCATAAATATGACCTTCAAGGTGATGAATTCCCAAAAACGGTAAGGAATGCACCATAGATAGAGTTTTGGCGGCGGTTAAGCCGACTAGCAGCGCTCCTACCAATCCTGGCGCACAAGTGGCAGCTACACCGTCAATTGCTTTCCAATCTAATTGTGCTTGTTCTAAAGCAAGGGCTATAAGTGAATTGATGGTCTCTAGATGTAGCCGGGAGGCAACTTCTGGCACCACTCCACCATAATTTTTATGAATTGAAATTTGCGACGCTACAACATTGCTACAAACGTGACAATTATTAACAATTGCTACCGCAGTTTCATCGCAGCTAGTTTCTATGGCTAAAACAGTTGTCATCTATCGTTATCTAATATAAAAATTTTGTTGTAGAAGCTTTAACTTTTATTTACTTCAACTTTACTCAGTTTACGCATCAAGAGTATGATCGCTTCTTAGTTGGACAAATTTAAATTTGTACGAGCCGCTTCGTTTTGTACAAAAAATTTTTGTTTCGTCATAAAAGGAAACAATTTCATGGGACGCTTGTTTGCTCTAATTTTAGCTGTTTGTTTGGCGTT
>JBHJOU010000370.1:0-6642 GCA_050329355.1 Rivularia sp. (in: cyanobacteria) | reverse complement strand
AAGCAACAAGCCATTATTAAATAAAATACAATTGCCAAATTCTTCACAACAGTTTGCATCATGATTCCGACTTGTTATACCTCTTAGTAAATTATCAACGACACAACCGATAAAAGTTTGTTCCGTTAATGAGTTTTTAGTTTCCTATATTGTTTACAAAAATACTTTTCTGTTTATCAAGTAAAAATTATATTGAGATGTCCTGTTTAAACCCTCTCGAACCGTTTTAACAGCTACAAACGGAGAAAGCAACACGCCCCGCCTTACACGAACCGCTTATACTACTATCTCAAGTAGCGAAGTCATAAAACAGTAAAAATCCTTATTTACTCTTCACCAATATTTTTGACTCACTTATATTTGTAACAAAAATAAATTATTTTTGATTGTCAACTCGCAAAATTTGTAACCAAAATCTTCATTAATTCAAGGCTAATAAATTTCCTATAAGTATTTTAGCGTATTTCTAATGTATAAAATATTTATTTTATATATACTTTCAAATAATTACTAAAAATCAAGAAACCCGGTGAAAAAGCCGGGTTTGTAAATACTTCAAATTATGACAACTCATACAGCAGTGCTATTTGAGGTAAAATTTAAGCGTAATTTTTATTTAGAAGACTGAACAATCTCAAACTTGAAACTGGCAATCTTCTGCTTATCTACATACACTTCTAGTATATGTTTACCAGTAGGATCTCCGGTGGAAACAGTCCAAAAATTACTAACTACACCTTTTTTAACTTTTGCGGTACGTTTTATTACTGATTTGGTACCATCAGGTGATAGAAAGAAATGTTCACCGTTATCAGTTCCCCAAGTTAAGGGGGGTTTTGGTAAAGTTAGCACTTCGAGCCATGTTAATTCCCCTTGATAATCTTGAAGTTGGATGCGCCATCCGTAGATTTTTCCTTCTTGAAAAGGTACTTTAGTTGTAGGGATAAATGTAAATTTACCGGTTTTTTCAGTTCTTAATACGCCAAATTCAGCCTTTTTAACAGTAATTGGTTGACTTGATATTAAGCGTTGTGAACCTATAGTATTTTCTGTACCAACGTTAGCAACTTTTACTAATTCAGAAGCGTTTACTGGGGATATAAATCCCAAAAAAGCTATCCATAGCGTAGTAGCCCAAATTTTCATATTGCGATCTATTTATGATATTGGGTTTTGCCTACGACGTTACAGGAAACTAATTTTTTATTCAGACATATGCGAACATTTCTAAGGTATTGTTTTAACACAATAGGGAGACTTTCGGGATGGGGAGACAAGGGGACAAGGGGATTGGAGGATGCTAAGTAATAAGTAATAAGTAATAAATTCTTACTTCTTACTCCTTACTTTTTACTCCTAACTCCGGTGGTACTAACTCCTAACTTATTAAACTAAGCAGCGGATTGAAGGATTAAGTATTTCTACTAATTTATCTAGCTTACAATCGACTTTTGGCTGACTTAAATATTTTTCCGTACACTTGATCATTGCATCAATATTCTGCTGTTGAGCGCTGAAGGTAGGTATGCTTTGATCAAAATTGGGTTGAAACCTAAAATAAGTACTACCGATAATTTGCTCGGCAATATAACAGACTGCATCCCCTGCACCATCAAACAATACATCTAAAAGCGGTAAATCATCACGGGGACTCAACCATTCTAATGCTCCCCATTGTTTTACTTGTTTTGCACCAATTTTTTTAATGTGTTGTCCGGTACCAAAAGAAGCAACTACAATATCATTTTGTTGGACATTTTCTGATATTAAATCATTCCATTTCGGGTTGTCTGGTAAGTGATTATTCCATCGCAAACGTTCTGCGATCGCGCATAAAGCTGGGTTGTTTGCAAATACACCACCATCTATTAAGGGAATACCGCTGTGTTGAGGTATTGTGTAACCGTTTTTTCGCCAATCTTCTAAAAAATCTTGGTGTTTCATTTCGTAACCGGGAAAACCTATTGGTGCGGCTGAAGAAGCACGACAAATTTCCCATACCGGAATAGTTTGATGAGCTACTTTAGTATTTTTAAAAACTACAGCCTGACGGTTATAAGTATCGTAACTAGTGACTATTGTAGGTTTAATTAAGTCTCCAAATGTCATATTTTCAAATATATACTTAAGTACCATTCTTAAACCTTCATCACTATAAATCGGTTGACTAGAACCCAAGCGAATCAGGTTAAAAATGCTGTGAATCAAGATTCTACTTGGAGGGAAAATATTCTGAGAATTATGAATATAAAAATTTTTGATTTCCCTAGCGTTTAAACCTTTTGCCAAAGCGCAAGCAATCAGACTACCTGTAGAAGTTCCAGCAATAACATCAAAATAATCTAGAAGTGGTTTGTGTGGGTCGTATTTTTGCAGCTTGTTTTCTAAGCGTTCTAAAATTATCGCTGTCACCAACCCACGAACTCCACCACCATCTAGAGAAAGAATGCGAAATGGTACATCGGTTCTCATTTATAATGCTCCCCAAAAATTTAACAATAATTTTGCAGTAAATAAAAAAGAAAGTATCCTTTTAAGCAAGTTTACTGTTACAAATACTTATTATGTAGGCTAAATCACATTATTGCCCGATTTTTTTCAGATGGGGAGAGGGGGAGAGGGGAGACAAGGAGATGGGGTGATGGGGAGATGGGGAGACAAGGGGAAGATAATTCTTATTGTCAACTCCGGTGGTACTAACTCCTAACTCATAACTTATAACTCCTAACTCAATGTCCAATTCTCTATTCTTTGCTACATAATTAAGGAAGATTGCGGTTTATTTAGTAATATTTAGCAAATAATATGGATAAAACAACTTTAAACTTGGTGGCGATATCAATATTTTTGATGACGTTTTCAATACTGCTAGGTCCTTTGATTCATTTATCACCTGTGGTTCCTGCTGTTGCTACTTTTGCCATTTTGGCGATCGCAACTTTTGATTCTTGGAGTTTGGAAGGTAGGGGAGGAACGCTATTTTTAGATTTGATTGGTGGGTTTTCGAGTGAATATCGGGAACGCATTCTCCATCACGAAGCGGGACATTTCCTTGTAGCTTATATTTTAGGGGTTCCGGTGACGGGTTATAGTCTGAGCGCTTGGGAAGCACTTAAGCAAAAACAAAAGGGACTTGGGGGTGTGACTTTTGATGATGTGGAATTATTATCTCAATTTGAAAAAGGTACAATCACTACTCGAATTTTAGAACGTTACTATACGATTTGGATGGCTGGGATTGCAGCAGAAAAGTTGGTTTATAACGATTATAAAGGTGGTGCAGATGATAAAAATAAAATTATGGGAGTCTTGAACTCTTTAGGTTTTTCTAAGTCTACTTGCGAACAAAAACAGCGTTTTAGCATTCTTCAAGCAAAAACTCTATTAGAAAATAACTGGACTGCATATCAAGCTTTAGTTGATATGATGCGAGAACGTACAACAGTGGAAGAATGCGGAAAAGTTCTGATAAAACAAGGAGTTAAGAGTGAAAAGTTAACAGCCAATGTTTCTTAAGGAAGAAATTCAAATAATTAAATAATTAAATAATTAAATAATTAAATAATTACAAATATCCCTTGTTAGGTCTTTTTCCCAATTTTAAGTCCCGTTAGTTGGATTTAATCATAAAAATTTAATCTCTTCTGGGTAATTTGACTAATTTCTGATTTGAATCCGGAGAGTGACACCATTCGGCGAAAGTAAAAGAAACTTGCTTATCACTCATAACTCCTGACTTTATCCTGCGGAAACTTTTAAATATGATGGTTGTAGTGCAAGGTTATGGAAAACATAGCTACTGCTTTGCATTATATCTTTACAATTAACTTCATTTCCTAGGTAGGAATTATTCTCTGTTGTATTGTGACAACTCACTACACGGTTTCGTCCTTCAGATTTTGCCTTTAATAATAAGCTGTCTGCGCGATGTAGTAAACTAAAACCTTGTTTATCATCGTTTGGAAGTAAACAAGCAGTTCCTAAACTGATGGTGACATTTATAGTTAATGTACTGTCAATCGCAAAGGGACTGTCTTTAACTATGCTGTTGAGTCGATGAGCTACCAAATTTGCTTCTTCGGTGGTGGTATCACCCAGAATTATCACAAATTCTTCTCCACCGTAACGGAATGGAGTATCTTGAACCCGCAAATTATGACGGATGCGACTAGACAATAATTTTAATAGTCTATCCCCAACTAAATGTCCATAGTTGTCGTTGACTTTTTTGAAATAGTCTACATCTAAAATAATCAAACTCAAAGGAGAATTATTAGCACGAGCTTTTTCGATTTGTCTGGGTAAATCCCATTCCAAAGCTCGACGATTATTTAATTCTGTTAAGGAATCAGCCAAAGCAATAGTTGATAGTAAATCATTCGTTTTCATCAAATCGCGATATTTATGGGCTTTACGCAAAGCTACAGTCAACTGAGACAGCAGTAAGCGATGGCTGGGATTTAAATTTGTAACAGCAGAATCTGTTTTTCGTTGTCGGATTGACTGGGAATTTTCCACATCTCCATACCAAATATAAGCATCAGCCCCAAGTCTCAGGGCTCTCGATGTCATTTCTAATTCCCATTCCCAACTTTGATTTTTTCGATCACTAATTAGTTGGGGACTATCTTCTAAAAGAATGCAGTATATCCAAGAAAGTTTTGTCTGTTGTTTTAACCAACAGCACAGTTGCATACTATCACTCTGGCTCGATTGTACGAGAATGATGTCAGGAGGTTTACTTTGAATACGCGACACAGCCATTTGCAGGTTCGTAATCGCTTCTAAATTGAAAGTACCTGCTTTGAGAATTTGCTCTGGTAGTGTGGCTAGGAATTCCTCATTTCCAAAAACCAAAATGGAAATGTTCATGATTTTTTATTTTAATTATTATTTGCTTCAAGTTAATTAATCTCTTCTATCAGTTGGGAAAAGCATAATTGTAATCAATGTTTGATTCTAGACAAGCTATTAATTACAATTTCTATATGACAATACAGCCGTTTATTTAAATTTCACTCCATTTAATTTAATTTAATTTAATTTATTGGCTATCAAGTCAATACTTGTTTTCCGATAGTGATTTAAGAGGGATAAGGTAAAACCTCAATCAAACCTGCTGAACTTTCTAATTACTCAATAGAAATCGATTTATGCCAAGGGGGTGTGACCCCGCATTTGATTTTTTATCCCGTTAACTGTTTAACCAAATTCCAAGTTAATCTCCTCTTTTTACTGCATCTCTAACTACAACATTTACAACTAATATTCCCGATCCCTAATTTCTGTCCTATGGACATATATTTCAAACAGTAAAAACACTGAATCATCCGGATAAGTCTTTAAATACGACTGTGATTTCCACCAAGTTTCTACCAATTAAGTAATTTTAAATACTTCTCAGTATGCATGAATGTCGCAAAACCGATTGTAATATCAAATTAAATCATTTACTCAGTATAATTTCTAGATGATTGATAACAACTCCCAGGTATTTATGCGGTTTTTACTCAATATTTAATAACTCATATAGGTACCTACACTAGAAAATTTTAATATTTTCTCAATCATGGTTCCGAAAATATGAATAATTTTGGAAAAACAAAAATGTAAATCAAATTTTTAATTGAAATCCTTTCTAGCCAGAAATATTTAATTTTCAGGAAAATTACTTAAATAAAACTTGGTTTTACGGACGTATATTCACTTAAGTAATAATTTCATGATTCGGAATATACTTAAGTAAATATACGTCATAACTACATCAAGTCTGAGTCAAATAGTATGGCAAGAAACTCTGTTTTCCATGAGACGAAATCACAGCGTTTACATAATTAGCAAGTTTTTAGGAAACCGGCTTTGTCGCATCTTGTTAGAAAAGTTCCATAAATAAAACTCAATCCTAATATGCCGTCTTCTGAGTCCGTTTAAGAGCTATGCTTTATCTATCAGACAACTATTAACTCACTATTCCCTTAAAATACTTACTGATAGCCTTCAATGTGATAACCAGCAGCAACGATTGCTTGCTTAATTGATTCGGCAGAAGCATCAGAATCCACGGTAACTGTCTTGGAATCTAAATCCACATCAATTTTGGCATCGGCTTCCACCACTTTGATCGATTCCTTAATCTTTGCGGCACAATCTTCGCATTTCATATTGGATACTTTTAATTCAAGCGCCATTAATTACCTCACTTTCTAGATTTAAATTAATTGTTCTTTTGGAATTTTACCTATTCTCGAAGAAAAAAAGCATATCCTAAAGGCATAAGATTGATTTGTCTTAACCTAATTAAAGTTGGATGGCAAGCCCGATTGATTGCTGTAAGCCATGATAATTATAAAGATATGATTAAGATATCGTTAAAATGATGCAATTTACTTTGAACGCGCTACAGCTTGATAAATACCCCAATTTATTGCACTAATTGTCATAATCGGAGGTAGAGGCTCCAAACTTAGTCTGGGAAATAGAATTGCTTGTATGATGACTGTTAACAATGAACTGTTAATTGTTTAGGTAAAATTCCATCCCTTGAATCCGGTGGGATGAACTGACAAATAATGATATATTTTGATATTTGGTATTTTATAGTTCTAATTATTTATTTCATTTAACTTTTATTTAATCACCATC
>JBHJOU010000118.1:0-4536 GCA_050329355.1 Rivularia sp. (in: cyanobacteria) | reverse complement strand
AATGACTAAAGGTTTCTGTTATCGGATTAAATACTTCTATTCCGTTACCGGAAGCAACATAAATTAAACCGTTTTCTGGATTTATTACCAAACCAGTAGTAATACCATCCCCATATTCGTTGACAATTTCACCCGATTGTGGGTCAAGTTTAATTAAAGTACTACCACCAGTAACTCCCCAGAGGAAACCGTTATTATCTAAAGCTAGATCGAAGACAGGATATTTAAGAACAGCAAACGGATTTTTTGCATCTCCACCTTCGGAGTTGAAGCGGTATAGGGAGTCAGAATCTGTTGCTTATTATTTTATATTTTCAAGTTGCGTTAACCATTGATTAAAATGTTGGCACTGCTGACGTATTACATCCAACCCAATGTCAATTGCAATTAAACAACCATGTAGTGGTTTCTCATAGCCACCACAGCAAGCGATAATACGCTTTGATGGGGCTGTTATAGGGCTATCATTAATATGTTCTGGTGAAATAAATGCATTGCGTTGGGCTTCTAAAATACTCACAGCGCTGTTTTCAAACCATCCAGAAAATGCTTTTGGGTTGCTATATAGTAGCCCTTCAAATTCGTGTACAAGTAAATTTGGAATAAAGTTTTTGTGCCTAATGTCCTTACCCATTTCTTGCTCTAAATATTGAGCTTTCACAAAAGGGTCTGTTGTAGAAGGTATAGAATTGAACCCAGGAAAATCAATTGGCAGTGCGTACAAATCAAACATTGTTGTTACAAATGCTGTTTGGTCTTCAAGACATTTACGGCTTAACTGCGGTTTAATTTTGGCATAACTTACTACTCCACCTTTTCCGGTGTTACTAGTTTTTACTAGAATAGGATTAAGGTATATATTTTGTTTTTGGAAATGGCTGTATAATACTTCTCTAACAAAAGTTTCTTCCGTTTGTCCTTCTACAAAAACATTGATCCGAATCATCTTGAAGGTCTCCCGCCAAGGATATTCTTCTTCCAAAGCTCCCCTAAGCTATAGTCCTCAAGCCATTGGGATAAATCATGTCTGTGCAGTCGGCGAAGCGATGATTTTCCCCCTTCCCTATCAACGACAATAACTTGATTAGCATCAAATTGATTGAGCAGTTCAACTGATTGGGTGGAAATAATCACCTGTTTTTCTAAAGTAGCAGTGCGTATTAAGGAAGCAAGGACGGTAATAGCATAAGGATGAAGACCAAGTTCCGGTTCATCTACCAGAATTGTTTCTGGTTGAAAACTTTTAGGTTGTAATAAGACGGTTGCTAAGCAGATAAACCGCAATGTGCCATCAGAAAGAAGATGGGCTTTGAACGGAATATCTTGTCCTTGTTCAAACCATTGCAGTTCTATAATGTCGTGATTATGGGGAGAAGGTCTTAAATAAAAATCCCCAAAAAATGGGGCAACCAGACGAATGGTTTTGACAATTTGTTGGTAGGATTTGGGGTAGCTTTCTCGTAAGAAATACATGAAGGCAGCAAGGTTACGAGCATCCGGACGCAAATAAGCATTGTCATTGATACCGTGGGGTTGTTTGACATAAGCGGTATCACTAGTGTCATGAAAATGGTAAACCCGCCACTGCTGCATTGCTTGGTATATATGGCTATCAATTCCGGTTGCCGTTGCTTGAATGGCATTGGTTTCAAAATGACCGCCCCCTATTTTATGTTCGCCACTGTCATCCGACCAAAAAGCTTCGTCCGTAAACATCAAACGGTTGTCTTGGGTTGGTTCTAGCGTTGCAAAATAGCCTTTATTTCCAAAATAACATTTGAATACCAATTGTTCCGTTGTTTTCCTACCAAAGTGTAACAGTGCATCAGGTCCACCTTGGCGACTGACAAAAACCTGTAGGTTCTGGTTCAGCAACTGCTGCATCATGCTCCATAGAGAAATGAAGTTCGATTTTCCTGCACCATTACATCCAATCAGAACGTTAAGTTTACCCAGCTTTAAATCGCATTCAGCAATTGATTTGAAACCTTTTAGCACTATTTTGGAAACTTGTCCTTCTTCAGCTTCCGACATCAGTGTTCCTCCTTTCAATGATTCCCAATCAATCACAGTTGAGTATAAACAACATTAGCACCATTATTAAAAGTAACATTACCCTTTGCAGCAATAGTACCGTACAAAGTGGAATTATTATTAAAGGTAAAATCACCCACACTACTCATAGAACCGCGACTATTCGACGCAGCATTAAACGTAATCCTACCAGCACTAACCACTTTCAAATTATCTCCACCATTAATACTCGTCGTCGCACCATTGAAGTTAATACTACCGTTATTACTTCCCGTAGCTAACGTTGTAGAACCACTAAATCTTGCACTATTGTTCATATTAATCGACAGTGAAGCAAACACTGATAAGTTTGTTGCTCGTACCCCAGATAAATTAATATTACCGTTATTAGAAATCAATACCACATTATTGAAATTATGGTTGCTGCCGTTGAAGTTAATATCCCCGTTATCTACAGTAATCACATAATTACTAATATTAATATTATCAGGAATATTTAATCCCCCACCCGTAACTCTTACCACCCTTGGATTTGACGGGGTACCCGGTGCTGGGAACTTATTAGCCCAATCTTGAGAATTATTTAAAGGGTTTTGACTCGAATTAAAGGTTACTGTTTGTGTTCCTGGTGCAATAGTGCTATCTAATTTCTGCTGTTTCAAATTATGATTTGTAATCTAACTTTGCCACGTTTTGACTTTGACCCTGCCGCATAAGGCGTTGCAAACCTCCAAACGGCAACGTATATATTCATATCAAAAAAGCCTATTTTACTTTGACTTTGCCGTAATTGGATTTTTAGACTTTGAAATTGCCGTAATTGAAATATTGCGGCATTTATCATTAATCAAACCTGAAATAAACAATAAGCAAGAATTTAGGCTGCTTTAACTTCAACCAGAAAGGTCATTATCCTATGATTAAAAATAAATCTTCCGTAAGGTTGATGCAATGTTTGCAATTATAGCTAAGGTGGTTATTAATCAGACTAAAGCGTGAATTTGATTATCTCAAGAAAGACTAAGCGGTTAAAAACCATGCATAAAATATATTTCTCTTATATTTATTGAGTTGGCTTTCTGTAGTCATGATTTAGCTAAAAACCAGTCTGTGATAAATTTGTCTAAAAAATAGAAATCGGCAAATGAAAGCAAAACATCTGTAAGACCTATTGTAATATTGGAGGAAGGTCTTAATGCTTAGCGAATCTCAGTTAGAAAACCTATATAAACGTCTTAACTTATCCGAAGTTTCTCTACAGATAATTAATGAGATTCGCTCACAAGAACCATTGCGAAGAGTTAGTAGCAGCTTTGGGAATGTTGCTGGCTCTTATCCTAGTCAAAAAATGGGCAGGACTGTACAATTTGAATCGCGCACTGTAGAACTGCCAGCAATTGAGTTATTTTATGAATATGACTCAGATGTACTTGAGTATTGGGATCAGGCATATAAGTTTACCTTAAAAGTTAAATCTAGTAGCGGTAAAAACTGCACAATAGGACATATACCAGACTTCTTCATTATTAGGGAAAATTCGATATTATTTGAAGAATGGAAACCAGAAACAAAATTAGAAAAATTAGCTATTGAGTATCCTGACCGCTACATTATAGGAGAGGATAACCAGTGGCATAATTTCTATGCCGAAGAATTTGCCAAAAAATTAGGTATTTGTTATCGGCTGCGTTCGAGTCATGAAATTAACTGGATTAAGTACCGTAACCTGAAGTATTTAAGAGCATATATAGATAAAAAATATGTTGTTAGTGAAGAAAATACGACAAAGTTAATTGCATCTGTTACCTCAAATCCAGGTATTACCTTCGCACAACTTCGCACTTTGATAAAATCAGCTAGCTCGGATGACATAAATGCTTTAATTGCCGCAGATAAAATTTATGTTGACTTGGACACTATTAGTTTGACAGAACAAGAACAAGTCCATATTTTTCGTGACCAATCAACATATTCTTCCTATTCTATAGTTTTTGATTTATCTGCTATTAACAGAATAAATAGCCTTACAAATATTGATGAAAAGTCTGGTTCAACTGTTATCTGGGACGGTAAAGTTTTTAGTGTTGCAACAAAGGGAGAAAAAAATATTTACTTGCGAGGAGAAGAAGGTGTAGTCTCACTTACCTTATCAGAGTTTGACACACTAATTCGACTCGGACAAATTAAAGGAATTCTTCAAGAAAAATCTGAATCCGATCAAAAAGAAGAAATCTCCAAAATTTTCCTACAAGCAAGCCCCAATGCCTTAGAGTTAGCAAATCGCCGTTACTCAATACTCCAAGCATACTTAAAAGGAGAATTACCAGAAGAAAATATACCTATAAGGACTATCCGATTTTGGAAATCAAAGTATAATCAAGCTGATTCAATTTATGGTTGTGGCTTTGTAGGACTAATAGACAAACGAAAAGGAAACTCTACTTCTAGATACTCAGATAAAGCTTGGGAAATTATCGATAAAGTTATCGAAGATAACTACGA
>JBHJOU010000155.1:0-2532 GCA_050329355.1 Rivularia sp. (in: cyanobacteria) | reverse complement strand
TCTTGGTGGTAATTCTATTACTTAACATACTGAAATACTCCAACAGAAAGTGGGCTTACGCCCAATAGAGCAATGAAAATTTAGGAGATATCTGTCTTATGGCTACACGTAAATCCTCTACACCAAACTTTCAAGCAATTGATGATTCCGTTCTCGGCGAGTATTCTGTTAGTAATTATTCAGAACGGCTGTACTCAAAAGTCTATTACTCGATTCGTTCCTTATGTGGACTGCTTGCTAAACGTAGTTTTCAAGATTTTAATTGGGATGCATTCAAAGAACGGTTTGCAACTGATTTTGGAAAAGTTGAAGAACAGCGATTCTCTCTCGAACAACTACTCGAATTCGCTAATCGTAAATTCGGGAAAACTCTTGAAGATTTGGTAGTGCTAAATCAATTATCTTGGCAACGCAGACGAGAATATGCAGAGCGTATAAATGCAAACGTTAGTCCTCAAATAGAAGCCGAGAATTAATGTTGGCATTGTAAATAAAATAAAAAGGGGGGATAAAGAAGATTTTATTCTCCCTTTTTACCGTCATAAATTATTTCAAATCTATCATAAATTCAAAAACTTTTCACTTCATAAAAATCAAAATCATTTTCCGATATTAATATGTTGAATAATAGTTACGTTGTTTGGGAAGGAGCATCTCTAATAGACGGTTCTCCTATAGTTCTAATTTTGACTGGCTTTGTTTCTCCCAGTTCAAATCGCAAGACAGGGAGGTTGATTCAAAGCTGGATATTACAACAAGAATTCGCTCCTACTTTCGCTGCAAAGCAAGGTTTAGATCGAGGTATTTGTGGCTCTTGCAATTTAAAATTGAGTCAAACAGGAAGCTGCTATGTCAATCTCGCACCAATAAACAATATGTACCGAAAATATGTAGCAGGTACTTACTCAAAATTCAGCAAAAATGAAATTGAACTTCTCATAAAATATCATTATCCTATCAGAATTGGTTCTTATGGAGACCCAACAGCAGTACCATTTGATGTATGGAAACCGATTATTTTAGCATCAAGTAGTCATACAGGGTACACCCACAATTGGAAAAATTGTAAGCCAATTTGGAAACAATATTTAATGGCTTCCGTGCAAAGTGAATTGGAAGCGTGTGTTGCTCAAAGTCAAGGGTGGAGAACTTTCAGAATTATGACTCTCGACTGAAGGGGCTACGATACAGCCTGAAATGCTTACCCTATAAACTTTGTAACATTTCATGATAAAAAAAGGTAGGACTTTTATTTGCAACAAGACCTACCAATTGAAAATGATACCCGAATTTTACCAAAACCACTTAAAAAGTCAATTGACTCTTGCAGAATATATTTTTCTAAAAATACTGCTTAATCTCTTGCAGTCAATCAAAAAAGTTAGCTTAGAAAAGTTAGCTTCGGCTCTACCTTTACCAATCAAATTTGAGAGTAGAAGAAAAAGAATACAAAGATTCTTATCATTACCAAATCTAACAATTGAGAAAGTTTGGTTCCCAATAATTGAAGAATTATTGAGAAGATATTTTACGTCTGAAAAAATAATTTATTTAGCCATTGATAGAACTAACTGGTGTCGAATAAATTTATTTATGGTTAGTATTATTTGGGATAAAAGAGCGTTTCCAGTATACTTCAAACTATTACCAAAATTAGGAAGTAGTAACATAACTGAACAAAAAGATATTATTTACAAAATTATCCCTCTTTTTAGAAATTATAAAATATGTGTTTTGGGAGATAGAGAATTTTGCTCTGTAAAATTAGCAAAGTATCTCCAGGAGCTAGGTGTATATTTTTGTTTACGTCTAAAAAAGAATGAATTTGTTGAATATCAAAAAAACGTTTGGTTAGAATTGAATGATTTAGGATTAGTTCCCGGAGTTTCTTTTTTTCTCAAGGGAGTTAAAGTTACAAAGACTAGTGGATTCTTGGGTTTTAATGTTGTCGGTAAATGGAAACGTAAAATTAAGGGAGTGGCACCGAAAGAAGCATGGTTTATTCTTACTAATTTTGACAGTTTAGAATTCGCTATTCTAGCTTATAAAAGAAGATTTGATATTGAAGAAATGTTTAGGGATTTCAAAAAGGGCGGTTATAATTTGGAAGACACAAATGTTAAAGGCGAGCGATTTATTTCTTTAGTTTTGTTAATAGCAATTGCTTACACTTGTGCAACTATTCAAGGTAAACAAATTAAACGTAAAGGAGTACAGAAATATGTGGCTCGTGTCAAAGAATATAACCGTTCAGAGCGAAGACATAGTAGCTTTTATGTTGGTTTATATGGTTACAACTGGGTGGATTTTAAGGAAAACTGTATAGATTTGGTTGTCGCATTAATGAGATTAAATCCCAGTAAACGAGACTATTATCAAAAAGGTATCAATGCTATGAAGCTTATAGAATCTACGTTTTAGTCTGTATCGTCGCCCCTTCAGCCATCATGTACTGCGTACATCAGTATTAATAAAAATGTATTTTCAAGTTAGGTCAACATAATTAGGGCTTGCTGTTGGGACTTGAAAAGC
>JBHJOU010000288.1:0-7098 GCA_050329355.1 Rivularia sp. (in: cyanobacteria) | reverse complement strand
TTGTTTAAAGAATTTTACGAAAATACTGTACGAAGCATGACAGTAATCGCAATTGTGTCAATTGTCATGGCACTGTTGTTAGGGTTAGCGGAATTAAAGGGTACAAAACAGCGCAATTTTGAAAAATTAAGAATGGTTGATGGGATATTAATGGGTTGCGCTCAAGCTTTGGCTTTGGTACCAGGGGTTTCTCGTTCAGGTTCAACTTTGACAGCGGGATTATTTATGGGTTTGCAAAGGGAAACAGCAGCACGATTTTCCTTTTTATTAGGGATTCCTGCTATTACTTTATCTGGATTAGTAGAACTCAAAGATTTATTAGAAGTAGGTACTGGTAATTCCGGAATGCCTACCTTGATAGCAGGTATAATATCATCGGCAATATTTTCTTATTTAGCAATTGCTTGGTTAGTAAACTTCTTGAAAACTAAAAGCACTTGGGTATTCGTTTGGTATCGTCTGATATTTGGTATCGCTATATTAGCTGGTTTATCATTAGGAGTGCTTGAAAATATATAGTTAATTGGGTAATGGGTAATAGGGAAATTAAATCAGTGAACAGTGAAGCGCGCAGCGTGACGCGGTAGCGTCATACAGTTCCTAGTATGGTGTTCTATTTAAACCAATACAGAAGACGCGCTCCCACCTTAATACGGCTCCCAACTAGCCCTTTCCCAAGTATAAACGTGACTGATAACTGATAACTGATAACTGATAACTGATAAATCCGTTCCATCAGGAATCAATCCGTAAGCAAAACTAATGACTTTTTTTAAACGTCAATTATTCTGGTTTTTAACCGTAGCATCTGCCATATTAACTATTGCGGTACAGCCATTAAAAACTTTTGCAACTCAATCTCCGAGTGCAGCAGAAGGTGTGCAAAAAATCAAGATGTTGCAAGCGATTTTTTTAGGTTTTGTGCAAGGTGCAACGGAGTTTCTACCAATTAGTAGTACCGCTCATTTAAAAGCTGTTTCCGTAGCCCTCGGTTGGGGAGATCCAGGAGTTGCTTTTAGTGCTGTAATTCAATTAGGAAGTATTGCAGCGGTGTTATGGTTTTTCTGGAAAGACTTGTCCAGAATTGTTAAAAGCGCTACTAGAGCCATGGTTCTCTCTGACTACATGGACTTTGATTTTCGCTTGTGTATTGGTATTATTTTTGGCACATTACCCATAGTATTAAGCGGGATTATCATCAAAATATTTATTCCCGATTTTGATCACTCACCGCTCCGGAGTATGAAGGCGATCGCCATTGCTTCGATCATCATGTCAATATTATTAGGATTAGCAGAAAAATTCAGCAAGCGTCAGCGGGATTTTGAGCATTTGGTAATGGTAGATGGATTGTTAATGGGTATTGCTCAAGTATTAGCCTTGATTCCTGGTGTATCTCGTTCGGGTTCTACTTTAACAGCAGGATTATTTTTAAATTTAGAACGGGAAACCGCAGCCAGATTTTCCTTTTTACTGGGTATTCCGGCAATTTCTTTAGCTGGGTTAGTTCAACTACAAGATTTCTTTGCAGCAGGAATTGATGGTAGTCAGATAGCTTCCTTAGTTGCAGGAATAATCTCATCGACAATATTTTCTTATATTGCGATCGCCGGTTTGCTCCGCTTTCTCAAAACTCAAAGCACCTGGATATTTGTGTGGTATAGGCTAATATTCGGACTCGTGATATTAGTAGGGATGAGGAGTTAGGAGTTAAGAGTTAGGAGTTAAGAGTTAGGAATTGATAGTAATATAATATAAAAAATCAAAAAATGTACTAGTCAATAAATTGTGAATAATTTTTGACTGTACTCATATCCGTTTCGTGGTCTATATCATTAATTCTGGTGGGTGAGTATCCAAGCCAGGGACTGTAACTCTCTGTCTAATAGTAAAAGTCCTATAAATAGGACTGAAGTAATACCCCTCAAAATTAATGTGGCAGAGTAGTAGTACTTGACCACATTAATTTTGATGGGTTTTGTTTGTCTACCGACGTAATGTAGGGACGTTATACATAACGTCTCCCTAAATTTGGGAGAAAACGAATCCGTCAAATTTAATGCAAAGGACCATTAGTCCTTTTTATTATATTCTGATGAGTACTTAACATAGATGTTCTGATTGATTTTTTTTAGTCCTATTCATAGGACTTGTGCTTAAGAGCGGGGAATTTAATTCCCCGTCGGGTTTGCGAGAAAACTCATCAAAACTAATGACATGGAGTATTAGTAGAAAGTAATTGATAAACTGAATCCAAAACCAGTTACTTTATTCTTATCTTAATTATTTTACTACTCCTGATCATGCAACTACAAAAACTCCTAACTCCTAACTCCTAACTCCTAACTCCTAACTCCTAACTCCGGTAGTCCTAACTCATGAACATTCGTCCCGCTCGTATTACAAAAGTTTTACCCGATTCTATCGGTGCAGAAATTGGATTTGATGTCGGTGATGCCATCGTTAGTATTAATGGTATGCGTCCCCGCGATTTGATTGATTATCAATTTTTATGTGCTGATGAATTTTTAGAATTAGAAGTTTTAGATGAAAAAGGAAAAACTCATCAAATTGAAATTGAAAAAGATTATGATGATGATTTGGGTTTAGAATTTGAAACAGCGCTTTTTGATGGTTTAATTCAATGTAATAATCGTTGTCCTTTCTGTTTTATTGACCAACAACCACCAGATAAACGCTCTAGTTTGTACTTCAAAGATGATGATTATCGCTTAAGTTTTTTGTATGGTTCGTACTTGACTTTAACTAATTTATCGCAACGAGAATGGGACAGAATTGAACAGATGCGGTTGTCGCCGTTGTATGTGTCCGTTCATGCCACAGAACCCGAAGTGAGAATTAGATTATTAAAAAATCAACGTGCAGGAGAAATTCTTCAGCATATCAAGTGGTTTCAAGAAAGACGGCTGCAAATTCACGCACAAGTAGTAGTTTGTCCTGGTATCAATGATGGCTTACACTTGGAACAAACTTTACGCGATTTAACGTCTTTTCATACCAGTGAGTTGCCTGCTGTAGCGTCAGTGGCGGTTGTACCAGTGGGTTTAACGCGATTTCGTCCCCAAGAGGATGAATTAATCCCAGTGACGCGGGAAAAAGCACGAGAAGTAATTTTTCAAGTGCGGAAGTTGCAGCAACAATTAAAAGCAAATAGTGGTTCAAATTGCATTTGGTTGGCTGATGAATGGTTTTTAATTGCAGGGGAGGAACTACCATGTGAAGCGGAATATGAGGATTATCCTCAAATTGATAATGGTGTCGGTTCAATTCGTTTGTTTATCAAGCAATTTACGCAAACAGCACAAGAATTATTACCAGAGAAAATTCAGCCCAAAAAATTAACTTGGGTTGTGGGAAATGCTGTTGAGCAAGCTTTTCAACCTCTTGTCAAACAGTTAAATAAGGTTGAAGGTTTATCTGTGAATATGTTTGCTTTATCTAGCGATTATTGGGGACAAGAGATTAGTGTTACTGGTTTATTGACAGGTCATGATTTAATTTTAAAATTGCAGGAAGAAGATTTAGGAGAGGGAATTTTGTTACCGAGTGTAATGCTAAAATATGGAGAATTAATATTTTTGGATGATAAAACTGTGGAAGAAGTTGCTAGTACTTTAAAAGTCAAAATATTTCCGGTAGCAAATGTTGAGGAATTAATTCAAGTTTGTATTAGTTGACAGTTGACAGTTGACAGTTGACAGTTGACAGTGAGAGATTGATACTCCTAACTCCTAACTCCTAACTCCTAACTCCTAACTCCCAACTCTTAACTCCTAACTCTTAACTCCTAACTCTTAACTCCTAACTCCTAACTCCTAACTCCTAACTCCTAACTCCTAACTCCTAACTCCTAACTCCTAACTCCTAACTCTTAACTCCTCACTCCTTAATCCAAAATCCAAAATCTAAAATCCCAAATAAAAAATGCCCCAGAGTTTTCTCTAGGGCTTAACCAGGGTGCATCTACCAATCAATATTTCTATATATGGGGGTTGAATCCGGAAAGATACCGATAATTTTCTTAAAAAACTTTTAAAGAGGAAGTATAAGCTGTTTTTTTATGCGTGAAAATACTAGTATTCTGTGTGAAGAAAAATCTACTGTTAAGCTAAAACCGGCAGTTTATATTGTCGGCGCTGGTCCTGGAGACCCTGATTTAGTAACGATTAGAGCGCAGAAGCTACTTGAAAGAGCCGATGTAGTTTTCTTTGCAGACTCTTTAGTTCCCCCAGAGATATTAAAATTTTGTCGTCACGATGCTCAAATCATTCGTACTGCTTCTCAAACATTAGAAGAAATTGTGCCTCGGATGATAGATATTGTTCGCAATAATCAATCGGTTGTCCGTTTACATTCGGGAGATCCCAGCCTTTACAGCGCTATCCACGAACAAATGCAACTACTCGCTCAAGCCGAGATTCCTTTTGAAGTAATCCCTGGTATCAGTGCTTTCCAAGCCGCCGCAGCTAAATTAAATGTCGAACTTACGGTTCCGGGTTTAGTGCAAACTATTATACTGACTCGTATCAGTGGACGCACGCAAGTACCTCCAAAGGAAGAGTTGGCTTCACTGGCAGCACATCAAGCTAGTCTTTGTCTGTATTTAAGCGCCCGTCACGTTGAGGATTCCCAAGCAAAACTTTTAGAACATTATCCCCCCGAAACGCCGGTAGCAATATGTTTTAGAGTCGGTTGGCACGATGAAAAAATATTTGTAGTTCCCCTCAACCAAATTGCAGATTGCACCCACAAAGAAAAATTGATTCGCACCACACTTTACATCATCAGCCCCGCACTCGATGAAACTACAGCGCGATCGCGATTGTATCACCCAGAGCATTCCCATTTGTTTCGTCCCAAGGGATGAGAGGAGAATGGGGAGACTTTCGGGATGGGGAGACAAGGAAAAATAAATAACTTCTAACTCCTCACTCCTAACTCCTCACTCTTTATTCCCCCCTGTTCGATAAACTGAACATTAGAGAAGAAATTAGGTAAATAAACTCATGTTAGACGAACAAGCAAAAAAAACCATGTTGCGGAAGATTCCTCACGGGTTGTATATCTGTGGAGTTAAGAATGGTGAAGAAGTTAATGGTTTTACTGCTAGCTGGTTGATGCAGGCTTCATTTAAGCCGCCTTTAGTGGTAAATTGTGTTAAAGGAGATTCTATATCCCATGAAATGATTGAAAAAAATGGGGTATTTGCAATCAGTTTCTTGGAAGATGGACAAAAAGAGTTAGCAGAAAAATTCTTTAAACCCATGCGTCGCGTTGGTAATAAGTTTGAAGATGTAGAGTTTTACCTTGGTGAAGAAACCGGATGTCCAATTATTTCTGACTCTTTGGGATATATAGAATGTCGAGTTGTCGGTAATGTAGATAAAGGCGATCATACGGTTTACGTTGGTGAAGTTATTGCTGCTGGGATTCACCGTGAAGGAAAACAACTTTTACTCGAAACAACTGGGTGGAATTACGGTGGATAAATTAAGTTAGGAGTTTGGAGTTAGTTATAAATCTGTTGTTGATGATTAATTTACCTCCACCTTGCCACATTGGCAACCAGTATGACTTTTTCTAATTTATTATTCAAATTAATAAGTCTACTTAGCTTAGTTCAGGGTGTTGGAATTACTATCCTAAGTCTGTCAATCGAAAATATATGCTCAAGGTGATATTTGAAGCGGGAAGTAAGTCTTTCTCGCTTTTTTTTTCCAAATCAACAAGATGGGGAAACAGTTGACAGTTGACAGTTGACCTTTAACCTTTAACCTTTGACATGCAGACTATAAATCTTTATGAAGAAAAGGTTTAGCATTTTCACCAGTGTAACTACTCGCTACATGACCATTACCTGTCATTCTATATTTATACGTTATTAAGCCTTCTAAACCAACAGGTCCGCGAGGTGGTATTTGTTGGGTGCTAATTCCAACTTCTGCACCAAATCCGTAACGGAAACCATCTGCGAAACGGGTGGAACAATTATGATAGACTCCGGCTGCATTTACTAAGGATAAAAAAGTTTCTGCTGCTTCTATATCTTCTGTAATAATTGCATCGGTATGTTTAGAACCATATTCGTTGATGTGGGTTATGGCTTCGGGTAAAGAATCAACAATTTTAATTGACAAAATCAAATCGCTATATTCTGTTTCCCAATCTGTTTCTGTTGCTGGTAAAATGTTTGAAAAGTTTGATAAAATTGCTTGAGTTGCTGTATCTCCTCTCAATTCTACGTTTAATTTTTGCAGCGCTTCGGCTACTTGTGGTAAAAATGTTGGTGCAATTTCTTGATGAACTAATAAAGTTTCAATGGCATTACAAGCCGCAGGATAATGAGTTTTGGCATCTACTGTAATATTTACAGCTTTGTCAATATTTGCGGCTTTATCAACATATAAATGGCAGATTCCGTCAGCGTGTCCTAATACTGGAATTGAGGTATTTTGCTGTACAAATTTTACAAAAGAATTGGAACCTCTAGGAATAATTAAATCTACATATTTATCTAACTTCAAAAGTTCTAAAGTTTCTTCTCTGGTAGTTAACAATTGTACTGCATCAGGGTCAACTGTAGTTTGAGATAATCCTTGTTTGATAGCTTTTACTATTGCTTCACAAGAACGAATTGCTTCTTTTCCACCTTTGAGAATTACACCATTACCTGATTTTATCGCTAGAGATGCAATTTGAATCGCCGCTTCCGGACGTGCTTCAAAAATTACCCCCAAAACCCCCAAAGGACAAGTGACACGCTTGAGGATTAAACCAGTATCTAATTTACGGTGAATCTGAACGTTACCAACTGGGTCAGGAAGCTTACCGATATCTCTCACCCCGGTAATATTATCTTTTAATTTATGTTCGTCCAACTGCAAGCGTTTGTAAAGTGGCTTGGCAATTCCTTCTTTTGTAGCAGCTGCACAATCAGCGATATTTGCTTGAATTATTTCATCTTGTGACGATAGTAGCGCACTCGCAATCGCTTCAATCGCTTCATTCCTCGCAGCTGTGGATAAAACCGCTAGCTTCATAGATGCAAGTCGAGTAGAGAAGGCGATCGCAATTAAA
>JBHJOU010000659.1:0-13048 GCA_050329355.1 Rivularia sp. (in: cyanobacteria) | reverse complement strand
TTATCGCGCTCAGTTAAATCAAAATTTAGCCTTGACTCCCGGTTTTTTCGTCGTTTTCAACCCCGATCACAATCAGAGTAATCACCCTTTGATAGTCGGAGCGCTAAGAGCCAGCTTCCGGTTTTAATTGGATGTTGGTGTAAATGTAATCAATCGCGTTAGTTGTATTTAAGTAAGTGGATCAAATTAAATATAAAACCTCACCCTGCCGTACTACTCCCTCTCCTTAGTAAGGAGAGGGATTGAGGGTGAGGTCTTATCTTATATTTAATTACGCCTACCTATTTACTTGCAACTATCAAAAGTTATGAGTAATTTTTCTTATTCCAGCCCATAGCTATTTGACTGACTGCGCGTTCAGCTATGCTGCCTCTATCGCCAAAGTGTTCATTTTTTTTTAACCAATTTTAAGATGCAACAAGTTAAAAATTCCCAGAAATTAGTTTTTACAGCGATTCTCAGCAGTAGTTTAGCTGCAACAATTGTTGGTTTAGTTACACCAATTGCTTTTGCTCAACAAACTACGACTTCACCACTCACTGTTCAAAGTACTGGTACAATATCCGGAACTCTTGTACTTCCTTTTTTTAATCCCAATTACAACAAGGTTTTGACTCGTATAGATACTGATGAAAATGGTGCTTATTACCGCAACATTGGAACTAAGCAAAATCCAGAGTTAGTCCAAGTGTATAAATCAGAATATGTAAAGGTAAACGTCCGTGATGACGGTAGCATGAATTACCACGTTAATTTTAAAGGTATTCCTGTTGCTTCTTTCGATGCAATTATCAAATCTCCCGTACTCTCAGACGGTGAAATGACAACTTTCAGGTATGATGGTAGACCGGATATGGAAGGAACCGTAATTAAAGCCGTAGTTCAAGATGAATTTGGAGTCAAAAGAGCTTTTTATACAGGTATTCTCACTGACCCTGATACGGGAACGCAGTATCAAGGAACTTTTGAGCTTACAGGACAAGGACCAAGATATAGCGATCGCAATGGTGGTGATAGTCCTAATGTCTTCGATTATAAATCTGACCAACCTGGTTCTCCAAGGTCTGAACCTTACAAAATCAAAGATGATTCTCCTTTAGTAAAACTGTACATTAATGTACCCGAAGGTACGAAAATTCTGGATTCATCAACTGCTGGTGGTACTTCCACATCAACTGGTGGTACTACTTCTACATCTCCTGGTGGCAATGAAACCTCTACTTCAACTGGTAGTAGTACCTCTGCATCAACTGGTGGTACAAATTCGACTCCTCCTACAACTTTTACTCCTCCAAGTCTTCCTATAACCTCTACATCACCTGGTAGTAGTACTTCTACATCAACTGGTGGTACAAATTCAACTGCTCCCATAACCTCTACATCACTTGGTGGAACTTCTACATCACCTGGTAGTGGAACTTCTACATCAACTGGTGGTACAAATTCAACTCCTCCCATAACCTCTACATCACCTGGTAGTAGTACTTCTACATCAACTGGTAGTAGTACTTCTACATCAACTGGTGGTACAAATTCAACTGCTTCTACAACTTTTACTCCTCCAAGTCTTCCTATAAACTCTACTTCACCTGGTAGTGGAACTTCTACTTCCTCAACTCCGATATCATCAACGGCTTCTAATACATCTACGATTTCTACTTCCTCAACTCCGTCTATATCATCAACTCCTTCTACCGATGTCAGCAACATAGAATTTAGTAGCGGTAATTCATTTGTCGCTAATTCCGTTCTAGAAAAATCTTCCAATATCGGTAATAAAAGTGATGAAAACATTTCTCAATCAAAACAACGAGGTCCCCGTAGTCGAGTCATGATACGCTAAATTTAAAAGCTAAATTAATCACACCCAATACCCAGCTATTTTCTGGAATACAATTAAAGCAAGATGAATTTAATTGCATGGCTAATTAAAAGATAACTAGCTAAAATTTTCATCAGTAATTGGTAGCCGGAACCAATTACTGATATTTAAAATCATGCAACCGTGTCTCATAAGGAAACAGTAATGAAAGCAGAACTAATTGACCTAATAGCTAGAGTTATACAAGTCTTACAAATAAATATACGCTGGATGACTTGGAATTTATTTCTAGCTTTTATACCTTTAGTTTTAAGTGTTTGGCTGTTTCGTCGTATCAAACGCAGTCGTTCCTGGGTTTGGTGGTTGGGATTTGCGGTTTTTTACGCTTTTTTGCCAAATGCACCTTATTTGCTAACTGATGTCATTCACTTAATAGACGATATTCGTACAATTCAGTCGGTATGGATAATTACCTTGGTGTTAATTCCCGTGTATCTGGTAGTGATTTTAGCTGGATTTGAAGCTTATGTTATTTCTGTAATCAATATGGGTTACTATCTGCACCGCATTGGTAAAAGCCAGTGGGTTTTAGGTATGGAGTTGATTACTCACGCTTTATCTGCTGTTGGTGTTTACTGGGGAAGGTTTTTACGCTTTAACAGTTGGGATTTTGTTACTCAGCCGGATGCCGTAATTACCAAAGGTGTGGAAGAAATTTTAGGTAAACAGCCTTTAGTAATTATCACTATTAGCTTTGTTATTCTTACTACATTGCACTGGCTAATGAAACGAATAACTTTGGGCTTTGTTAGGCAAGGATACAAGGGTGTAGGACAGAATTCACCTTCACCCTTTCTCACACCACAAAGTTTTGATGAATAAATTTTTATCACACTTTTGATTATTAATTACCTCTCCAAGGAAAGAGGAAAAATCATCATTATTGCAGTGGAATAGGTCTATACTAAACAGTTGCGCTTCAACTGTTTTGATGTAGCAAACATTCTTTCAGACCGTTGATGGTTGATATTTGCGGACTGACTTGAACTATTTCATGTTAATAAGAGGAAGTTTGAATGAAATTAATTTCCAGAGAGGAAATAAAAACTTTACTAGAACAGCCAAAAGAAAATAGCATTTCTATTTATATGCCAGTAATTTCAGTGGGTGCTGAAGTTAGACAAAATCCAATTAGATTCAAAAATTTAATCAAACAAGCCCAGACTCGTTTAATTGAAGCGGGTATAAATGAAACTCAGGTTACGCAGTTGTTACAAAAAGCCTCCGAATTTGATAGACAAGGTTTTTGGGAAGGAATAGGAGAACAAGGATTAGCGATTTTTATCTCTAATAATTTATTCCGCTACTATGTTTTACCCCTGGAGTTTGAAGAGTTAGTCGTAGTTTCAGACCATTTCCACGTTAAACCGCTGTTGAAAATTTTAAATCACAACGGACGTTTTTACATTTTGGGTTTAAGTCAAAACAAGGTACGAATGTTGATAGGTAGTCGTTACCGCTGCCAAGAAATTGATTTAACAGTCGTTGAAAATTTACCTACAAGTTTGGATGAAGCGCTTCAATATGATGATTTTTCCGAACAACCTTTACAAAGACATACAACCGGGAGAAGCGTTTCGCAAAATTCTCAAGCAGGTGTTTTTCACGGACAAGCTGTGAGTACCGATGGAGCCGAACACAAAACGAATATTATGCGATTTTTCAAAGCTTTAGCAAAAGGCTTGGAAAATAACATTTTACATGATAACGAACAAGTACCTTTAATATTAGCAGGGGTTGATTTTTTAATCCCCATGTACAAAGAGGCAAATAGTTATCATTATTTAATGGAAGATGCTCTAACAGGTAATCCAGAAATTCTCAGTCCCCAAGAATTACATTCACAAGCTTTACCTATTGCCGAAAATTACTGGAATAACTCGCACAAAAGGGTTGTAGATTTATACAACGAATTATTCGGTTCTAATAGCGGCAATGCATCTAATGACCTTGAAGAAATCGTCACAGCAGCATATTATCAAAAAATAGATACGCTGTTAGTTGCACAAAACAAACATAAATGGGGTTTGTTTGATCCAGGTTCACAGAAAGTATATCTACATTCCGAAGAAGAAACTGGTGATGAAGATTTATTAGATTTAGCCGCAGCCCATACATTAATTAATGGGGGTATGGTGTACGTGGTTGAACCAGAAGAGGTACCTTCTAACGAGCCTGTTGCAGCGATTTTCCGATATTAAAAAGTTGACAGTTGACAGTTGACAGTTGATATTTGATGGTTGATGGGTCATTCTATTAACCACTAACCACTATCCACCAACCACTATCCACTATCACTAACCATTTAATTGACGACGCGCTGCTTCTAAGAGCAAACTCTGTTCAGCGCGTAAAATAGCTTGATATGTCCGCTGTAACGCTTCTGGTTCAACGGATATAGAAGTAATTCCCCATTCCACCAATTTTGTGATAATTTCCGGATACAATGCTGGTGCTTGTCCACAAATCGAACAAGGAATACCTGCTTTCCTTGCCATTTCAATCAGTCGAGATATAGCATCCATTACTACTGGATGATGTTCATCAAAGCTTTTTGCTAAAACTGCTTGGTCTCTATCTACTCCTAATAATAGTTGAGTTAGGTCATTTGTACCAATAGAAATTCCTTGTACTCCTGCTTTTACATATTCTGGTAGTAAAAATAGTACGCTTGGCACTTCTGCCATAATCCATAGTTGAAATTCTGCTATCTCGGTTAACCCTGCTTGCTCAACTTTGCGGCGACAAAAAACAAATTCTTCTACAGTGCGAACAAAAGGCAAGATTAAACGGATATTATGATAGCCTGCGTTCTGTACATGAGAAAGTGCTGTCAGTTCCATATCGAACACGTCGGAATTTAGTAAGTAGCTAAAAGTACCACGTTGACCTAATGCTGTTTGCGGTTCGGCTGCTTCTACTCCATCATGATGAAGGCTTGGTAGTTCGTGGGTTCGCCAATCTAAGGAACGATAATAAACTGGTCTAGGAGAAAATGCCCGGACAAAATCGAGTATTCTTTTTGTCCATAAATCAAGTAATTCTTCGCCCTTTCCCTCTCTAATCCATGTATGAGGGTTTTGCCGATTGAGTATACTCAATACCATCAATTCCGAACGTAATAATCCCACACCATCCACTGGGAAAGAAAGCGCTTTGTCTATCATGTTAGGCTGACTTAAATTCACCAGCAATTGGGTGGTAGTCATGGGTAGGTTTATGGATGTATGAGCAATTGAAGGGAGAGAAGAAACTCTTGGAGGATATTCAGTTGGTGTTGTAGAAGAAGTTGAAACATCCATATTGATATGATGAATATGCTCTTTACCTCTATTCTTCGCCAAGTGATGGATTTCTCCAGTATCACCATCAATTAATATGCGATCGCCATTTTGAAAAAGTTTTGTTACCTGATTAACGCCGACTATTGCTGGAATCCCCAATTCTCTAGCAATAATTGCAGCATGACTAGTTAAACCTCCTTTTTCTGTAATAAAACCGCCTACTTGTTGCAGCACTGGCAACCAATCGGGAGTAATTACCGATGCTACTAAAATAATGCCTTGTGGTAGTTGTTCTATTATCTGTTGTGAGCTTTCAATTATCAGAACATTACCCTCTTGTCGCCCGGTTGCTGCTCCTATTCCCTTAATCAGAGAATTACGAGAAAACCTATTTATATTTATCGGTTTACTAGCTTTTGTTAGGTATAGCTCAATCGAATCTGCTTCTTGAATAAAAGTCCAATTTACTGAGTATTGTTCACCAAGTTGATCAACAAGTTTACCTGCTAACTCGGTTATTTGTTGCAATTGTGGTTTTGATAATACGTACTGTTGCTGTTTTTCTTCTTCTAGAATACATACTTGCAAACAAGTTCTTTCTACTGTCATTACTGATGTTTGTCGATGTTCCCAAGAAGCTTGGTTAATTGCTGCATTTTCACAACGATAAGCTAATATTTTATTACCCAAATGTTGTTCTGATAAATTGCCAGTTTTGGGTTCTACATAATAAACATCTGGCTGAACTTCACCCCAGTTAATTGCAACTCCTAACCCCCAAGTTGCTTGAATTTCCCATCGAGATGAATTTGCATTTAAACAACCGCTGGCAATAATATTGTTAACTGGTTGTACTAAAACGGCTAAATTAATCGAACCCAAATCAACTTTTGACTTTTGCCAATAAAGTAAACTTTTAGCACTAAATAATTGACTCCAAATACGCTTTAAAGCTAAAGCTATTTCCTTCTCTTGATTACGACAAAATACGGATTCATACAATCCAGAAATATTTTCTGTATTATCTAAATGAGATGGTAATGCAACCGTTGGACGAAAAATTAAATATGGAGTTTCCCAGGATTTTGCTGCTAAATTGATTGTATTAATTAAGCTTTCAGATAAATTTGAACTAATAATTTCTTGACGTAAGTGTAAAGCGACTTGCTGTAATTGTCGCCAATTATCAACATCCAAATGCAAGGAAGAATTAGCTAATTCCGCAACTAAGGTTTGAGAAGCCAAATCGGTTTCTAAATATTCATGCAAAACATTTGCTGGAATTACAAATCCGGGTATTACTGAATACCCATGCTGCATCACCATGCTCAAGTTAAAGGCTTGATCACCAACTTGAGTGCGATGTGATGATTTTATTTCGTTCAGCCAGTAAAGTTTATCCACTCAAATAATTCTGATTACTAGGACGAGCTACCTTTACCGTTTTAAAAGTCAGTTGTTTGATTACCAGTTATTATCTTCTTACTGTTTTACCGTCTTGGCAATGACTGATATCACATCATTATTCGAGAATATGATTAATACTAACTTGGAAAGTCTCTAAGACTCGCTAACTAGACCTAGACGGAAAAAGTTTATTGAAATTAAATTTAAAATTAAATTAGATAAATTATTTTTAAAATTTCATCTGTCTGTAGAGTTATTCTACAAAGAATATTTGTTGCTTATATCAAGAATATATTATTAATTATATTCTATTCTTAATACTTAACCTAAATATCCAACTTATCTAACTTATAACTAGAAAACTGAGATTGTGCTGACTTTGAAAATATCTTTTTAATCTAAATCTAAGTTGATTAAGGTTTTAATATTATATCACAGTAAATCAAAGTAATTACTTTGTTTATAACTTTGTTTCTAATATGGAATAATATTGTTGTTATGTTAAGGTTTATTAATTTTTTTTGAATTTTTTGAATTTTTTGAATTTTTTTGATTTGTTTTTAATTACAAAATACCCGCTTTCTCTGACAAATTTCCTCCACTAACGGTAAGAATTTGCGAGGAATTTAACCATTGAGAATCAAAAGAGCCTAAATGAGTAGTAGTAATTAAAGTTTGAAATCTATCTTGAATAGTATCAAGCAATTGATTTTGACGTGAGGGATCTAATTCAGCCAAAACATCATCGAGTAAAAGCAGGGGTGATTCTCCGACAACTTCTTCAATCATCTGTAATTCTGCTAACTTTAAGGCTAACACTAAAGTTCGCTGCTGACCTTGCGAGCCATACTGACGTGCGGGAGTATGATTAATTGTCAATTCCACTTCATCTCGATGAGGCCCGACAAGGGTAGTACCTTGATGCATTTCAGCAACCGCTCGCTGTTGAATTTTATCTAAAAATGCTTGCTGCACCTGTTGTGGATGACTTTCTAACAAAGGTACACTCGGTGCGTAACTCACCTGAAGATTCTCAGTAGAACCACTTATTTGAGAGTGCCATAATTTAGCAATTGGAGCGAGTCGCTGTATAGCACGTTCTCGTCGTCGAATTACCCGCGTACCTGTGGTAACTAATTGAGTATCCCACAGAGCTAATTGAGATTGTAGAGACTTGTCATACAAATTCTCCAAATTATTTTTCAAAAAAGCATTACGCTGTCGCAACACTTTTTGATATTGCTGCAAAATATGAGCGTATATAGGTTCGAGTTGAATTAATAAAGTATCCAGCCAACTGCGACGACTTTCGGGACTGCCACGTACCAGATCCAAATCCAGAGATGAAAATTCTACCGCATTAAGTACACCAAGAAAATCCATCTGACGGCGAAGATTTTCGCTGTTTAAATTAACAGTACGGCGACCATTACGACGTAAAGTTAAAATAAGTTCGCTAACTCCAGTATCTCGTTTTAAACTAGCACCAACCTGAGCTAAAGATTCCTCATCCCTGACCAAATCTTTATCGCGGCTTGTACGATGACTTTTCAAAGTTGCCAATAACTCTACAGCTTCGAGTAAATTAGATTTTCCCTGAGCATTATCACCCACCAAAATTGTTTTTGGAGCGGTAAATTCTACATGAATATTTTGATAATTACGAAAATGTCGGAGAGTCAGGGTTTTGAGAAACATAAAAGAGTTGACAGTTGACAGTTGACAGTTGACCTTTAACCTTGAACCTCTAACCTTTAACCTTTAACCTTTAACCTTTAACCTTTAACCTCTAACCTTTAACCTTTAACCTTTAACCTTTGACCTGTTAAACGTTTTTCTTGCCAATCATCTTAAAGAATAATTTTTCCAACTCAACCCAAACAAACATTAAAGAACTAAAGCCCAAACAAATTCCCAATTCCGACAAACTGATAATATGAGTACCAAAGAAAGCTCTCAGAGGTGGAACATATATTAACATTAGTTGCAAAATTGTAGTTAAACCAACAGCAGCTAATAGATAAGGATTGGAAAAGGGATTTACTTGTATAGTTAGTTGATTGTTGGAACGAATCGCAATCGCGTGACCCATTTGAGCAAGACACAAGGTAGTAAATACCATTGTTTTCCAACGTTCGGGATTGAGTCCATTAGCATTACCAGTTACTCCCTGAGTATGGTAATAAGCCCACTCCATTAAAACAATACTAATAATGGCGAAAACGATACCGATGCGAACCATGTAGTAACCTAAACCTCGTGAAAAAATACTTTCACGGGGACTGAAGGGTGGACGCTTCATTACGTCGGGTTCGGGAGGTTCTACAGCTAATGCTAAAGCTGGTAAACCATCTGTAACTAAATTCATCCACAGAATTTGTAATGGTGTTAAGGGTACACCACCCATGGGTAACAAAATCGGTGCAGCAGCGATGGTAATCACTTCGCCAATGTTACTACCAAGAATATATTTAATAAAACGGCGAATATTAGTGTAAACTACTCGACCTTCCTTAGTAGCAGCAACAATTGTCGCAAAATTGTCATCTAACAACACCATATCGCTGGCTTCCTTGCTGACATCTGTACCCGTAATTCCCATGGCTATTCCGATATCAGCTTGTTTGAGAGCAGGTGCATCATTAACGCCGTCACCAGTCATGGCAACAAATTGATTGCGACGCTGTAATGCTTGGACAATGCGTAATTTGTGTTCGGGAGAGACTCTCGCGTAGATACTCACATTTAGAACATTTTTCTCTAAGTCAGCATCGCTCATCCGCTGCAATTCTTGTCCAGTCAGCACTTTATCGTCAGAATTCGCAATACCTAAATCTGTGGCGATCGCTCTTGCTGTTAATTGATGGTCTCCGGTAATCATTACCGGACGAATTCCCGCTTCCCGACATTCTTTCACCGCTGCTCTAACTTCCGGACGTGGTGCGTCGAGCATTCCGACTAATCCCAACCAAACCAGTTGTTGTTCGTACTGCTCTTGCGAATTCTCCGGCGGTTTTTCACTCAAGGGTTTGTAAGCAAAACCCAATACCCGTAAACCTTCACCAGCCATGCGGTCGTTTTGGGCTAAAACTTTGTCTCGCTGTTCCTCGGTAAGTTCAACCGCACTATTTCCCACATAAATTTGGGTACAGCGCTGTAAAATCAATTCTGGGGAACCTTTGGTAAACATCAAATAGTTATCATTACTATTCAACAGGTTACTAATTGCGGGGTCAACATCACCCAAAGTCGAAACACCAGTATCTATCTGCTCCACTCGACAAATGACGCTCATCCGCTTGCGTTCAGAGGAAAAAGGAAACTCCCCAACACGGGGTAATTTGCTATTCCACTGGTCTTGTTCGATTCCCGCCTTCGCAGCTAATGTTACCAAAGCACCTTCTGTTGGGTCGCCGAGAATTATCCAATCATCTTTTTCCTGCTGCAAAACTGCATCGTTACAAACAGCGCAAGGAATTAATAAAGGTGGAATTTCCGAATAATCTTCAATCTCAACTCTTTTACCATCTAACTCAAAATCACCTTTAGGAGCGTAACCTTCCCCCGTCACTCTTAGTAAGTGATTGCTGGTATAAACCAATTGCACCACCATTTTATTTTGAGTTAAGGTACCAGTTTTATCAGAGCAGATAGTAGTTACTGAACCCAAAGTTTCCACCGCCGGTAACTTACGAATCAAAGCATTGCGGCGCACCATTCGCTGAGTTCCCAAAGCCAAAGTTACCGTAATTACAGCTGGTAAACCCTCCGGAACTACCGCCACTGCCATACTCAAAGAAACTTCCAATAACTCTTGTAAATTTCCCCCTTGCAGCAAACCGATGGCAATTACCACCGCAACTAAAGCTAAAGAACCGCCCACCAAAACGTTACCAAGTTGAGTCATCCGCTGCTGCAAGGGTGTATCTTCTGTCTCCACAGATTGCAGCATCTCAGCAATTTTACCTAACTCAGTTTTCATCCCGGTATGAGTAACCAAAACCTTGGCACGTCCTTGGACAACTTCTGTACCTTGGAAAACTAAATTAATCCTATCACCCAAACTTGCATCTTCAGGCAGCTTGATTTCAGTTCGTTTATTGACAGCTTCAGCTTCTCCCGTTAGCGCCGATTCTCGAATTTGTAAATTGGATTGCTCTATCAAACGTCCGTCTGCTGCTACCTGTACACCAGCTTCAAGCAGCATGATATCTCCGGGTACTACGTTCTTAGCTTCCACATCCACTAATTTGCCGTTACGAATCACCCGCACATTAGGAGAAGAAAGCTTTTTTAACGCTGCTAAAGCTTTTTCAGCACGGCTTTCTTGGAGATAACCCAAGATACCGTTCAGAATTACAATCGCCATAATTGCGATCGTATCTTTAAAAGGAACTTCACCTGGTTTTAAATCTCCTGCTTGCAAAGCGAGTAAATCCAAAACCCCCGAAATAATAGCCACAGCAATCAGCATCAATAACATAATGTTCTTGAACTGATCGAGTAGAATTTCCCAGTTACCGCGTCCGGCAGATTCTTCTAATTCATTAGTACCATATTTTTGCAAGCGGGATTCTACTTCTTCAGAAGTTAAGCCAGTGTCCGCATTTACAGAAAGCAGTTTTATTGCTTCATCGACTTCTAAACTATGCCAAACGGCTTGATGTTCGACCAGAGAATGAGCAGACATCTTGTACGTGATAGTGAAAGGAAATGGTTACAAGAAACAATCATAACTAAAGCATTGAGAAAATAACCATTCAATTTAGATTCTAATCTTTTATATCTAGGTATTTAAACTTTAATCAATTAACAACTTTTATTGATATGTAGGGTTTAAGTTTCTCCTCTTTTTCACCCTTTTATTTACCTTCGATACAGCGATTAACTCCAGTTTTGTAAAATTTTGTTTTAATACTGACTTTTGCAGTCGCTACCAAGTTATTACTGCTGACAATTTGTGTAGAAATTTGAACAACCCAGTTATTTAATTGATTCGCGACTTGATTTTCAAATTTGCTGCTTTTTGTCAACGCCGAGAATGCTTTATTTAAAATGCTTTCATCATTTATATTCTCAAATATTGTTCAAAAATATCTCCGCAAACCACATATAAATAATATATAAATATACCTAAGTCTAACTCTTTACTTTTTCCCTCAGCGCCCGAACGCATCTGAGTGTTTTTTTATCAGCAATTTTCTGGTCAAAGCGAACCAAATCTTTATTTACTATTTAGAATTCACATCAAAAATCTAAACATATCGAGCGTCATAACTTCAAAAAATCTAAATACTACTTCTGAAAAGTTTGACGCTCAATTATTAAATTAAATTAAATTAAATTAAATTAAACTAAATCTTAACAGTAGGATTGAATGTCCTCACCACACTGGTCTACTAAATAACATAAAGCGCGAAAACGCAAACCGACAAACTGCTCGTAAAGCGGATTTATTTTGCATAAAGGCGGGATATGAGCAAGTTTACGTCCTCGTAATACAATATCTCGTTCAAACGGACAGTCCGCTGGAATTAATTTAGCGATAAAATGTGCTAATTTACGATTTTGAATTTCTAGAGAATCTAGCCATTTACGTAAAGGCTGTAAAAAATCAAAGTCCGGCTTGTTCGTTTGCTTTTGACTTTTAGATTGATTATTGAATACTGTAAAATTATTAATTACTTCTAACATAACTATTGTTAGTTTCCCCTCAGATTGTTCCTAGTAATCCGACCAAAATAGCACAAAAGCATTTAGATTTATTTGATTTGATAATGCTTTTGATATTAATTATTTAACTTCGCAATTTCTTTAAAAACTGTTCTGTTTACTACAGAAACACAAAGCTAAAATAAAGTTCCCGATTTTTAACTTATTTTTAGTACAAAATTAAAATTAATTTCATCTATTTAATGTACGCTGGCTATTTCTCAGACAGTAGCACCTTTAGACAGACTTTTTCTAAAATAAGTCGGGTTTTCACTCTTACTAAAGCTAGATTACACTCCAATAAATCTGCTTTTCTACTACGGTTTTAGTCTATTACCTATTTTGCTAAATGTCATGATTTTTACAAAAATTAATATTATTAATAATATTTTAATAATTAGAAATTTATCTTGTTATTTCTCCGTCCAAGAATGGGAGTGAGGAGTGAGGAGTGAGGAGTTAGGAGTTAGGAGTTAGGAGTGAGGAGTGAGGAGTTAGGAGTGAGGAGTTAGGAGTTAGGAGTTAGGAGTTAGGAGTGAGGAATTAGGAGTTAGGAGTGAGGAGTTAGGAGTTAGGAGTTAGGAGTGAGGAGTGAGGAGTGAGGAGTGAGGAATTAGGAGTTAGGAGTTAGGAATTAGGAGTTAGGAGTTAGGAGTTAGGAGTTAGGAGTGAGGAGTTAGGAGTGAGGAGTTAGGAGTGAGGAGTGAGGAGTTAGGAGTGAGGAGTTAGGAGTTAGGAGTTAGGAGTTAGGAGTGAGGAATTA
>JBHJOU010001022.1:0-2036 GCA_050329355.1 Rivularia sp. (in: cyanobacteria) | reverse complement strand
GTTTAACCAGAAAGCCTGACTGGAAAAGTTTGGCGAAAATGAAAAACTGGCTATTCGAGCAATCGAATTAAAATCAAGATTAGCTTTGATCTGTGGTGTTTAATCCACAGATTTTTTCTCGTTTTTTATTTATCAAAAATAGTCGCGGAATGAATATAATTCGTAATTCGTAATTCGTAATTCGTAATTAGGGTTCCCCATAAATAAAATTTAGGGGAACCGAACATTGCCTACAATCCGGGGGCTATGTCCTGACGGACACGCGGAGCGTACAGACCATAAAATTTACGGGGGTGAAAAGTCGGGTTTTTAGATGAAAGTTATCTGAAATATTTGTCATACAACACAATTATTGTAAAAACCCGACTTCTAATTGTAAATTGGGTGGAAGAAAGTTTTTTTGCAATTCTCTATTTCCAATTCAAGATATGAAAGATAAATTTTTAAATTTACTTAACATCGTTTTAGTCGCTGATGTTTTTCTAGTTTTAATTAGCTTTGCTTGGTTCGCTGTAGCGGTAATCGGTAGAACTACTGGAGTACCTCTTGGTTTGGATTTATGGTACAAGTTGTGGGAACCCCTGTTTACTCCAGCAATTGGTATTTTAATGGCTGGTGCGATTCTCAGCGGTATAATCAGTTGGATTTCTCGCAATTTCCCAATCAAAAGTGGGGAGTAGTTTGTTTGGAAGTAGAAGAATGCAATTCCCGTTATAATCGCCAAAATATTAATATATTTGTAGTGTCCGGGTCTCGCTCCCTAGGGATCAATTTTTCTGATATTGAGGATATTTATCTAAAAACCCGGCTTCTGTAATTGTCGTCGAAATCCGGGACTACTCCACTTATTTGAGAATTTTTTCTAAAGCTGGCTTTAAGTCGGGATATTCGTATTTAAAACCGCTTTGCAAAGTGCGTTGGGGTAAAACTTTTTGACCTTCTAATACTACTACCGCACCATCACCTAACATAGCTTCGATTGCAAAAGCAGGAACGGGTAGCCAAGAAGGACGATTCATCACTTCCCCCATGGTTGTAGATAATTCTGCCATGCGGACGGGATGAGGAGCGGTGGCATTATATACACCAGACATTTCTGAGTCAGTTAAAGATTGTAGTATCAAATTCACTATATCATCTATGTGAATCCACGAGAACCACTGCTCACCGCTACCGATAGGACCTCCCGCAAACAGTTTAAATGGGGTAATCATTTTACCAAGCGCACCACCCATTCCCAGTACAATACCAAATCGTAAAATTACCAGTCGCACACCGCTATCGGTAACTTTTTGCGCTTCTGCTTCCCAATCCTGACAAACTTGAGCCAGAAAATCATTGCCGTTGGTGCTATTTTCATCAAAGATAGCATTCTCGCTGGTACCGTAGTAACCAACAGCAGAGGCATTTACTAATACCTTTGGTTTAGTCGTACTATTCGCTATAGCTTCAACAATTTTTTGGGTAGTTAACTTACGACTGTTAAGAATGGACTGTTTGCGATCGCTCGTCCAACGTCCTTCACTAATAGGTGAGCCTGCAAGATTTACTATAGCTTCACAACTAGCTATTTGATTTTGCCAGGAACCAGATGTATTTGGTGTATAAGGGGCAATTTCGACATTGGGATAAGCACTAAAGGGGAAAAGCTTTTGAGCGCGGTTGGTATCGCGAGTTAAAACCAGTACTTTTATATCCTGATCAAGCAATCGTTTTACCAAACGACTGCCAACAAATCCTGTTGCTCCAGTAATTGCGACTTTCATTGTGTTACCTGCACCAAAACATTATTTTACTCGGTTTGAGAACCTCTAACCCACAGGACGAGGAAAAATATTAGGCCGGTTAAAATAAAAAAATCCGCCTGTTACAAATTCTACATCCTTTGCCCTGACTGGAATATTCGTAATATTGCCTTTTTAATCAGTATTTTATTCCTTAATCAATCTGTAATTGTTTAGCTTTTATAGGGCTAGGTATTATAGGATGGACGGAGTGTTATAAGTATAAGGCTTGGGGCTAGTATGGCTCGCTAT
>JBHJOU010000112.1:0-7676 GCA_050329355.1 Rivularia sp. (in: cyanobacteria) | reverse complement strand
AAGGGATGACTCTCCTCCCCCCAGTTGACTTTGCCGAAAAAATCATTATCAATGCGCGAGTTAATCCGCTCCTGGGCTTGGTCAAATTCATTTAAATTATCTCCAGTTCCACTAAATATAAATTCCTCTAGAGCAAGAGTAGAACATTCCAGTACTACTCGATGACGTAATTGTCCTAGTTGAATCCCTCTATCAGTATCCCCGTAAAGCATTCCTACAAAACTATCTCCGGGAGCTTGTTCTGGATCTACGCCAAATCTTTGCTTGATGTATTCGCGTTTGTTGAATTTGCGATCGCCTACTTCTTCAGAGCGATCGCGCATCTCAATCAAATGCCGAGCAGCTTGTTCTAAAGACATATTTTCTTTATTCGCAGCAGCTTTTAGATTCACTAACTGGGATTCAACTTGTTCTGGAATTGTATTCTCATTAATCTCTAAATCCAATAATTGGCAAATATTTCGCACAACTTCAGGTGAAACTTGTAGCTGTTGTGCTAGCTGATTGATATGCTTCATTTCGTTCAAGCCTCCTAATTACTGTTTGTACGATTGGGTTTTTTGTTCTGCTTCAGATATATGCTTGGTCAAAAAGTCATAAAGAGTCATCTTATTAACCAGACGTAAATAAGCATCCAAACCACCAGCAGGAATTACCTGGTCTAAATATTCCTCAAAAGTTAACCTTCTAATTCTGATAGCCACATAAAAAATATCAGCTACTTCAACTGTTGCTGCATCAAAATAACCACCACGCTTCTTAGGCTTAACAATTCCCGCATATGGGAACCACTGCTGTAAGGCTGCAATTGATATTCCGTATCTTTGAGAAAGTGTCTTCTGCGTGTAGATAACGTTTTCATATACCATACCTACTCAATTCCAACTAAATACGATTGTCTGTAGATAAAAGGGCAAACTTAAGTATTACAACAATATTTGTTAAATATTTTTTATTTAACAAATCCTGTTAGTTGAATTCAGATTTAACTCGACTTAAGCTTAGTTAAATTTATGCCTAATTCAGCAAACAATTGTCAGGTTACATACTGTATATTTGCAATGCAAGCAGGTTTAGAGATATGAGCTAAAAAAAATAAAATATATTTGATAGCGTAAAAATACACTCTAATAGAAAAATATGCTGAAAAGAAAAAGAATGATGTTGAAATTTTCTATCTAAATCTATAACTGCTACAACTGATTGATTATTTATTTAAGTCAGTAAAATGTGCAAGCACCCTTCAGAAGCGTCATCAAAAGATTCAACAGAAGAAACTACTAGAGCGCGACGGTTGCGGACAGTAGCAAGCATCCCGACTTGGGGAATTATTAAATACCTGCTTTTTTAGGCTTTGCCGTCATTTTACCGATTTCCTTGGTGTCCGACTTGTTTGTATAACGTCATACTTTAGCGATGTAGAAGAGATTGTTGCAAAAAAATTACCTTACTATCTATAGTTTTCAACAAATAATTAAAGTTTTCTAGTATTAGTAAAAACCGGAAAGTGACAGAAGAGGGATAGTGAAACAGCTATGGCTTTAAACTGTATTTTGAACGTATTTTATAGCGTTTACTAGTCTAGTGAGGTACAGATCAAAATCCGCGTACTTGTGATAAAAGTAGGATAAAAATTTAGGTGTACTTCATTTGCTTGGGAAACGCTATATTATTCTATTTTTACTATTATTGATTATTGAAATATAAATCTAACTAAGAAAGAAAATATGTAGATAATTGGAATCTTAATTGGCTATTCATAATTTTTCTTAAAAACTGATATTTACTTGCTTTATGTATGCTATATTACATCATTTTAAGAAAATAAATTGGCTATCCCTGCTATATAATCAGCAATGCTGAATTTTTGATATTATTTACTTATGCAATTTTTATACTTTCTCAATTGATTATGCCGGAAAATGTTAAATTGATAAAAATATTTCTTGCTTCCCCAGGTGATGTAAAGACGGAAAGAAACTATGTCAAAGCGGTTGTTAAAGCAATTAATAGTACTGTGGCTCCGAATCAAAACATAAGACTAGAGGTCATTTGTTCTGAAAATGCATATCCTGGATTTGGTAAGGATGGTCAAAGAATTATAAACGATCAGATAGGAAAAATGGATGAATATGATTTATTTATCCTAATTATGAAAAACCGCTTTGGAAGCCCTACTAAACGTTGTGCATCCGGAACTTCTGAGGAGTTTCAGCGAGCCAAAAAAGCTCACCAGGAAACAGGTAAACCTAATATATGGTTTTATTCTGGTTCAATGAAGAAAGATGTGAAAAAGAAGGAAGAGAAAGAGCAGCAAGCTAAAGTTAAAGGATTTATAAGCAGATTTATAAACAACAGATACGGTTTATTCAAAACGTATACAACCACTTCAGACTTTAAAGAACAGTTGCACAATCAACTTATCCAGTGGTTATTAAATTATTATGGTAAGCAAAAAACTAGACGGAGCAGTACCGCTTCAAAAACTAAGACTACTTCACCCAAGAAGAAAGAATCTGTAAATAAAACAAAGGTAGCGACTAGTACTAATCAAACAAGTTTGACTTCCAGCAAACCAATAAAAGAACGGAAATCTAGCACTAACAAAAGTAAAACTACCGCCAAACCTCAAACTAACCAGAGCATAAGCAGTTCTGGAGCTTGGGTGTTACTGGATGACAATATATTTCAATCTAAATCAGTTTCTTTGGATAGCAATCAAAAACTGGTACTTCACATACCAGTTAGAAATGCAGAGCAGGAAGCTAATTTAAGGCAGCTAAAAGCTCATTAT
Source organism: Rivularia sp. (in: cyanobacteria) (assembly GCA_050329355.1). Taxonomy (GTDB): domain Bacteria; phylum Cyanobacteriota; class Cyanobacteriia; order Cyanobacteriales; family Nostocaceae; genus Rivularia. The sequence continues at coordinate 4,882 of JBHJOU010000112.1, read as the reverse complement.
CACTACAGCAACAGAATTGTCTCCTACAGCTACCAAAATGATGCATTTACGGCACAAGTAGAAAGTGTTGAGATTGATTCTCCTGAAGGTAAAACTTCCTACATAATTACATTGAAACCTATACAACAATCCAATAATTTTAGTATAGTCAACTATAACGGCTACAGTATCGAAGAAATTGCCGAATTAAAAATACGTTCTCTACTATTGAATGAAATTCCAAAAAATAAAAATAATAGTAATGATTCAATGCTGGTTTGTATTATTACAGGAAGCAACTCTTCAAACACACCTCAGAAATCTATTTTTAGCGATATACGCAAAAAGTGGAAGGATCAGCCAAAGATGTTTTTAATTCATGCTCGATTAGCTGCGGTACATCTTTTAAAAAGCAAAAATATAGTTGAGCATATACTCAAATTTAAAATTAGTCATAATAAAAATGTTTTATATATTGATTTCAGCGCAAAGATGCAAAATATCTACGGAAATCAAGAGCAAAAAACAGTAGCGGTAAAAGGTGAATGTACTTTATAATTAGAAGAAACAATTGCAATTAATATCCTAAAAGCAAGCTGATTTTAAAAAGTCTTTTAACTTATATAAGTCAACGTAATCCAAGTCTTTGGGATATACCATTATTGTTAATTTATCTGTAATAGACTTCTCTTTAGATGCAGTAACGAATGAATCAACAATTAATCTAATCAGCGCCATTCTTGGTAAATCAGTACGGGCTAAGTCAGAACCGATGATTGGAATTGCTACATTTTTACGATGACCTTTAAGACGAATTTGGCTCCAGAGACTGTTAAGTGAACGCTGAATATAATCTGAGCAAGATTTTATAGTTATATCATTATTCATATAACCGTAAGCGGTGAGAAAATAACGTTTCTCTTCTGTGCCAAGCGTTATAGTTGTACCGATGGGGTATCGAACAGTTTTCCCTCTTATTTTTTCAGATTCTTCTTTGCGTAAATGCTTTAAAGGTTGTAGTGCTTTTTCAATATCTACATCTAATTTCTCACGTTCATTATCATAGACCTTGGTAAGAAACTGTCCTTGGACACTAGAAGGTTTCATTATTTCTCCAAGCTCTGTATCAAAAACATCATTAGCACCTATCACGAGATGAGCTTCTTCATCAAAAATATCCCCTACTTTAATTTCAACTACCGAATCTGGAGACGATAGTGTTTGGGATAAACTTCTTTTAGGACGACGCTCTATTACAGCACAAATAATGCTTATCCCTATCAATCCAAAGTAACCTATCCAACCAAAATCCAGCCCGTTAGGAAAAAATAGTGCTATTGAGCTAAGTAACAACTTGAATAGACCGTAGAACTTAATAAACGAACCTCCTATTCGTTTAAAGCCGACTTTGGTAAATAATTTAAAATAGATTCCAATTGGCATAACTATTCTTTACCTATAGTACAAAAACACTATCCCAGGCTACAGCAAAAGTATAAAAAATTCAAGCGAGTAGAAAATATTAAAACTTGAATGTATAACCAACAAACTCCTCAACTTTTGTAGGCTGCAAAGATTCGTAAAAAGATTGAGCTATCTTGTTATCTTTTTCCGTACCAAGCCACACCTCAACACAACCATTTTCACGAGCTATTTCAAACAATTCCTTCATCATCAAGCTTCCAGCACTTTGCTTTCTCAAATTTAGGGGTACATCTATTTCATCAAGGTATAACCAAGATTCGCCATAGGGTTTTAACAGAATACGGGAACTTATTTGCTTTGCGATGAGGATTTCTTAAACTCTTTGAGAGCAAGCGATGGACAAATTTGTCTAGCTCTAAGATAAACCGAGTATATCTCTAACCAAGCCGCTCAATTTTTCTCTACCAATTAACTCATAATCTTCTGCACTCAAGTCACAGAAATATTTTTTAGCCCCGTTTACCTTAAGCATTGCTACTAACCCCAGGGGCGCACCTGATAGAATATGCTCTTCATTCACCAAGTAAATTTTATGGTCTGTTAGCGTAGCGTGTCCGTCAGGACATAGCCCCCGGATTTATCCGTGGATGTCCTGATTGTAGGCAATGTTTAAGCACCATTATTTTATTTATGGGGCAATAATTACGAATTACGAATTATATTCACTCCCACAATATATGAAAAAAACACATTATGTTAATAGTTCCCTGTTTATTGTTGACTACTCCCTACTCCTGTAAATAACAAGACTTACGCACTCGTGACAAAAATTAGGTATTTAAGACAGAGGAGCATTACTTATCTTTCAAATAAATCAATTAAAAGATGCGTAAGTCCTGATTATGTGAAAATGCTCTAAATGATTGGCGATTAGTGATTAAATCACTGTTCCGTCGGCAATCACGGCATTTTTAAGTACCACTACAATACCGCTACGGATATAAAAGCCTTGACTTTCACGATCAGCTTCTTGAACATTATCTTTGTTGATAATTTGTACATCACAGCCGATGTGAGCATTTTTGTCAATAATCGCACGGCGAACAGTGGTATTTGCTCCGATACCTAAACTAGCAGGACCTTCGCTACAGTCTGACTGACGTTCAGCATAAGGCTCGTAAAAATCCGACCCCATAATCAAGGTATCTTCGATATTGCATCCAGATTCAATACGCGATCGCACTCCCAAAACCGAGTTGACAATCCGGCAATCTTTGAGTATACAACCTTCTCCAATCATTGATTGTGCTATCTGGCAATTTAATAGCTTAGAGGGGGGTAAATAGCGAGAACGAGTGTAAATGGGGGCTTCTTCATCGTAGAAACTAAAAGGAGGTCGTGGTTGGTGAGTTAATGCTAGGTTGGAATTGAAAAATGCTTCAATCGTTCCAATGTCTTCCCAATAATCATCGAACAAGAAAGCTTGAACGTTATAACCATCGAGTGCAGCTGGAAGAATTTCCTTACCGAAGTCAGTTTGGTCTTTTGATTGTTTTAACAACTTGAGTAAAACATTTCTTTTGAAGACATAAATTCCCATGGAGGCAATGTATGGCTTTTCTTTGGCTTGTTCTTCATCCAAACCAAGTACAGTTGTATCAACAGCCATTTTCTTTAAAGCTTCACCTTTCGGTTTTTCACTAAAATCAATGATTCTGCCCGTATCATCAATTTTCATCAAACCAAAGTCGGAAGCACGACGTTCTTCAATAGGAATCACTGATAAAGTCACATCAGCTCCAGTTTCCCGATGACGTTCAACAAACTGACGGTAATCCATCCGATAGAGGTGATCGCCCGATAGAATCAGATATTCCTCTACATCCCATTCTTCAAAGAGCCAGAGATACTGACGCACCGCATCGGCTGTACCTTGGAACCAATTTGAATTATCTAAAGTTTGCTGTGCTGCGAGAACTTCTACAAAACCTTCAGTAAAACCAGCAAAGCTGTAAGTGCGAGCCAAGTGACGGTTTAGGGAAGCGGAATTGAACTGCGTCAACACATAAATTTTAAATATTTCTGAATTTATACAGTTACTGACTGGAATATCTATCAAACGGTACTTTCCAGCTAATGGAACTGCTGGTTTAGCACGGAACTTTGTTAACGGATAAAGACGGGTACCCGCACCACCACCAAGAATAATCCCTAAAACTTTTTTCATTTATATTTCTCCAGACTGCCTATCTGCTCTCACTAATCAGTTTAGGACTGTGTGTGGCAGCTCGCACAGGGGGAATTAAAGATTAAGGTAATTTAATAAAAACACTACATTTACTATATTTGTAGTTAAGAATAAAATTTCCCGGTATCAATTAATGTTGATATTGAAAATTATTGAGCAACTACACCCTTATTATCCTAACCTGCACTAACCAAATGCAATTGCTGAGAAAGCCTCAGATACTGCACCCAAGGCTGTTTTGATAGTTCAGAAACTGCATTTAGCGATAATGTTGCCGTATACACATCTTTCCCGGACTCGATACCATTGATACCAAAACTTTCTAACACAGCAGTTGCCCTAGAGTCCAGAACTGCTTGAGTATGAATAAAAACTACCAAACAAAGTTCTGATGGGTCTTTAATTTTTTTCAGTGCCAATATCAAAGCGGTATCTAGCTTAGTAAAGTTCATAAACTGTTTAAATGAAGAAGAAGCAAGTAATAGTAATCTTAGTTGCCCCTTCTTCAGCCTATCAAGTATAAACTTAATTCCAATCCATCCTTGAGTAGAGTTAGGAGTTAGGAGTTTTTAACCTTAGACAAGGTTTTAAGGAGTTAGTTGATGATTGTTAGTTGATGGTTGTTAGTTGATGGTGATTAGTTGATGGTGATTAGTTGATGGTGGTTAGTTGATGGTTGTTAGTTGATGGTGGTTAGTTGATGGTTGTTAGTTACCTATTTTTGACCTTTGACCTTAGACCTTTGACCTTAGACCTTTGACCTTAGACCTTAGACCTTAGACCTTTGACCTTTGACCTTAGACCTTTGACCTTAGACCTTAGACCTTTGACCTTTAACCTTAGACCTTAAAGGTTTTCGGTATTAATTAAGCCAAATCCCCACTTATGATCAAATGTTCCTTTTTCTTTTCCAGGAATAGAAGAATTTTCCCGTAGCAGTTCTTTGATTGCTTCGGGGTCGAGTTTAGGATTACGCTGCAATAGTAATGCCACTAAGCCAGTCACGAAGGGTGTTGCCATACTGGTACCGGCTAATGCCACAAACTTAGAATTAACAATCATTGACCGATCTAAATTGGCATCGCTAGAAAGGGCTGAAATAATCATTGCTCCTGGTGCAGCAATATCTGGTTTGCGATCGCCATTTCTTAAGGGACCTTCACTACTAAATTCTGAAATTGTATCTGGCTCTAAACCCATTTTTCGTTCTTTGCCATCAATATCTGTATA
>JBHJOU010000791.1:0-2531 GCA_050329355.1 Rivularia sp. (in: cyanobacteria) | reverse complement strand
AAAGGACGGAATATTCTTAAAGGCGACACCCGGATTTGAACCGGGGGATGGAGGTTTTGCAGACCTCTGCCTTACCACTTGGCTATGTCGCCGCACTTACAGTTTATTATCTTACCAATATTTTATATAAAAATCTACCCCCTTTGCTCCAGATTATTGTCTTTAAAATTTTTGTGAAATAAACAAAGCTGAACAAAACAATAATACAGTCGTAGAGCTTTACTTTTTAAATTTTTATTTACCATTTTTTGCCTATCTTGTCTAGATTTGCATTACCCCACATCTATGTTAAGCTTTTTGGTTATGTAGAATACATATTTTTCTCTGTAAAAACAGTATTTATACTTCTTAAGATATAAGTACTGTAAAAAATAAAGAAATATTTTTCTATGTCTTAGGATAGATGAAAAACATTAAAAAACACAAACTTAGTATAAGATATTAAAATTTAATCTCGGTTATTACTTAAAAAATCACAAATAAGTAAATATACATTACCTAAAACAAAATAAGCTTGGCTGTATAAGTATGTTGCTAAAAAAACATTAGCTACTATCACATAAGTAAGTTATGACTAACAAGGAGAATTGGATATTAAGACTCTTAGATTGGTATCATCAAAGATGAAGCAGGTTTATCCGATAACCATCGGTCAAGTAACGGATATGCATCTTTTTGCGTCGGAACAGCAACAACTCTTGGGAATCCCAACGATGGATTCTTTCCATGCAGTTATCGAGCGCTTAAAAAAACTTCGAGAAGAGCTTGATTTATTATTATTGACAGGGGATTTATCGGGTGACGGTACCCCGCAATCTTATTCCAATTTACAAAATTTGATCAGTTCGTTATTTCTTCCTAGTTATTGGCTGCCAGGAAATCACGATGATTTTGCGACAATGAGTGAAGTTTTAAATATGGGATTGGTTTCTCGACGTAAGTGTTTTGAACGTGGGGGATGGAATTTTGTATTGTTAGATTCCTCTGTCGCTGGTAAAGTACATGGTTATTTGCGTCGCGAAACTTTAGAATGGCTGGATTTACAGTTAAGTACAATCGTTGATAAACCAACAGCGATCGCAATACATCATCCTCCGTTTAAGGTAAATTCTCGCTGGTTAGATAAAAGCCAATTGCAAAACTCCGAAGAATTTTTTGCAGTTTTGGACAAATACCCCCAAGTTAAATTAGTATTATTTGGTCATATACACCAAGAATTTTACACTCAGCGACGAGGTGTTGATTATTTGGGAACCCCTTCAACTTGCATTCAATTTCAGCCAGGAAGCAAAAAATTGGCTCTTGAGAGAAAATCCCCAGGATTCCGCTTGATGAAACTTTATCCGAATGGAACTTGGGAAAGCTGGATTGAACGAGTTCCCTACTTTCACACTGTAGAGTTAGCAGCCAACGGATAATGAACTACTATTTAATTTTTACTTCCGAAGCAAAACTTTGCCAGCGAACAAAATTAAACGGGCCTGCCACTGAACCCCAAATATGCTCGTCAGTTTCTAAATCTCTTCCTCTGTCTTTGCTGATAAATTTCTCTGCATCCATTTCAAATTCGCTGTCAAGGTAAGTATTTTTTCCTTTACGAAATACAATGCAGCTTTTACCTGGTTCTACCGCTCCTTTGAAACTGTGACCAGTCCATTCTACAATCATGTTACAGCCGGATAGTTTTTCCAAGTCATTTGGCTCTAAAGTTTGGAGAAGTTCTAAATTTCGCGATGCACCATAGAATTTTTCCGCATTTTTAACTCTATAGTTCTCAATTTCGATATGATTTCCTGCATCAACTAACTTATTAACTGCAACCCGATAGGGATCATTGAGCATATAATCGTAAGCTTGCTCTACATAAAAACTGACTCCAGACAATAAATCTAGAGGTAGAGGACGCATACATACTCGAATGTGAGCGAAAAAAGGAGGATTTTCAAAAGCTTGTTCTTGATTGCTAAAATCAGAAGCCATCCAGCGAGCTAAAGTTGGGATATCTGTGGAGTGCGTCATTATAATATAGGTTTTGGATACTGAGATGAAATTTTATATAACGCTATATTACCAAGTGAAGTACCGGCTTGTTTTACTCAGTTTGATAAAATCAACACAAATTAGTCAGAAAAACAATGCTAGTTAACCTTTGATACATTAATAATATTAATGGAGAAAATATTAACAGATATTCGTCAAATGATGAATTGATATTTAATAATTTTTATCATTGTTAATTCTCATTTCCCATAACCTTAAACCTTAAACCTTAAACCTTAAACCTTTAACCTTTTATGATTAATATCCGACGCTTAAGTATTACTGTTACTACAAGTCTGACAATTTGTTTGCTTTGGACTTCCTTAGTATTAGCCAAAGAAAAAAAGCCCAAACTACCGAAAAAGTTTCCAGCTTCTCCCTTAGAGATTACCGTACCCGACCCATTATTACCAGCTTCAGTTAAGCAAAAGCCCTTAAATGATCAAGAACTCCGTTTTTTATCAGAAGCTTTGGATCAACTTGATCGAGAA
>JBHJOU010000306.1:0-7134 GCA_050329355.1 Rivularia sp. (in: cyanobacteria) | reverse complement strand
TCCTATACTTACTATGATTAAAAAATTAATAATTAAGAATTTTAAATTAAAAACCGCAGAATCTGGATTTTTTGATGGTTGTTTTTTAATTGTTAGGGGTTCTAAACCCAATCGCGAACGATAATCTAATACCAAAGTAGGTAAGACAATAGCTAAAAAGAGCAGCAACACTGGTGCAAAAGCTAAAGTTTGACTCAGGGTTGCTGCTACACCGATTAAAATCAACCCAATAATTATCGAATATCCCAAATCTTTACGACGAGGCATATCGAAACTGTGCAGCACCTGGAGTTGAATCAGTAATTCTGCGAGAACCAGCCGGGTATCATTGAGTTCACCTAAGCTACGCCCGAAAAACGCACCGAGTGCTAATAACATTCCGATAGCGATACAGAATTTGACCGCTACATTGGGTTGACGACGACGGTAATAACTCCAAACTCCGCCCACTAGACTTAAAGGAACTGCCCAAAAACTGCCGGTTGTGTCAGCAGCTATATCCGTCGCGACAATTCCGATGATTACCAAAGCGCTAACTAGCACCCTGAAAATAATTGAATCTTCTACTTCTATCGGCGGTGCCAACTGATTTTTTTGCCGCCAGTACCCTATATTGTGTAGACCCCTAAACCTATTCTTCATCCGTAAAAATGCCGCATAACCTGATTATTACTCAAAGCAGTATGTTTGATTTACATTTACCGAACAATCAAATTTGCCAAGAGTTCTATGAGAACTGCTGTAAACCCTCAGACTGTCTGCTTATTAAATAAAGGTTCAGTTTCACTACTACCCCTAAACCCTTTTTAATTCTCGTCTTTTTGCTCAATTTCCTGCGTATTAATACCGAACTTCTAGTTGATTCTAGAAACCCCCGTCGATATAAATTAACAAGCAGAAGTTGGCACAATGGTAAAGTACAGCGGTTGAGTATCCATGTCATCTAGCTCAACTGCCAATGTATAATTTGCTCCTTGTTGAACTGAATTCAGTTCTAAGCTGACAATTCCTTGATTTGAAGATTTTGCAACCTTAGCACAATTATCTCCTCCAAGTTTCACTTCTCCGGGATGGGGTAATTCAGCCTCAACCCGCAGTGTTTGGGCAACTTGGTCGTATTTTACGCTCAAAGTCACGCTACCGACGTTGGTTAGCCATTGCCTTGAGACATACTCTTCGCTGGCATCAACAGATAAAGTTAGATTTTCTAACAATTGTTTGGCAGCCAATAATGACAATGCCATTTGTTGACGCGGTTGCAAATCCGAGTAGTTGCCTTCTACGTAAGGCATTTTTTCTAAAGTATCCGCAGAACGGTATGGACTTCTGAGTACCATTCCGGCTAAATCGTTGAGCATTTGCGGTTCGTTGGGGAATAAACTTTCCACTACTCCCACAAGTTTGGCTCCCAATGGCACTGGAAACGAAAGCAATTCTTGACACTTTGCCAATAACTGCTGAAAAATTTTCTCCGGTATCGCAATTGGCAAACTCAGTTTAGACTGTTGTGCCGCCCAAGGATGAGCGGGAACCCAGGAGATAGATAAATTGTCTATGTAATCGGGATAATCCACTAATTGTGTTTCCCAGGGGAATAACGGTGGATTATCTTGGACTTGACTTTGTAACCGACGCTTAAGAACGGCTTGGAAACGTGTTTGCACAGTAGGAATTTCTCCCAGTTGAAAAAAAGGATAGGACATCGAATCTGACTCAGAAGCACCGCTTGTAGAAGCAGTGTTTTCTGTGTATGTTTTAGCCCCGTTAATTTCCTCACATTCGACCAAAAAATCCTCCTCGGTTGCTGCATTATCTGCTAACAACCAAGCGAGTAATTGGTTTTGTAAGGATTCTGTGTCACTATTCATGAGTAGATGCACTTGATCCGGACATAAAAGAGTTACGAATTTCCCAAGCTTGTTCGAGAATTTTGAACCACCTTTTTTGCAGTTGCGCCATCGACAACCCCAAGGTTTTGGCAATTCTTTCATCAGCTTGACCTTGCTGTTTTAGTTCTAATAAACAACGTTGTTTATCGTCAAGTTGTTGTGTATAAACTTGCCACTGCTGTTCCGTCAAACCTAAATTGTTACGCAAATCGGCTTCTAACCATTCGTGAACCAATTCCCAACGGTGCAGCAAGGCAAACCGAATTAAATGATATTTAAAACGTTGCTGTAAATAATCTCTCTGACGAGCAGTTAAACCTAAAATTGCCTCAATTTCTTGAGCGGATAAATCTTTTAGGCGTAGAGCAAAGTAATCAGCACAGTCTCCTTGTTGTCGTTCCTCAAGATAACTCATTAACTCGTTAATGACTACCGAACGTAAAGTTTCTTCCGGGGGTTCCGGTTCGGTTTGAGATGCCATTGCCGTTCTTAATTGTTGTACGGCTGGATCTTCCCAAGAACCATCCCCATCATTGCTGCTACCTTCTGCGGCTTTTTCTATGTCAACACAGGTTTCTGGAGGCTGCTGTTGAGAAAAAGTTTGCGCTCGCAGGATAATTAACTGCTGCTGTCTTCCTGGTAAAGGAATGCGTCTTTTGGCATAGCGTTCGGTAAACGCCATGTACTCCGCTAATTCTAAAAGAGTCTGGGGACGATATGTAGGTTCGAGTTTATTTTCTCGTCGGCAGGCATTCAGTGCTTCCAAATAAAAATTTTGCAGAAAATCTTCAATTACACCCAACCGCCCTTGATAACTCAGTTGTTTATTGGGCGGATTTATATAACGATAAATAATTGCGCTCAGAGTACTGTGCAGCTCTACCCTACCTCGATTGGAACCTAACTGGTAGTATCTTAATGTCTGAGATAGCCGGTGTTTCGCTAGGGCGATCGCCGAACTTTTGATGTCCCCAGAAGCTTGGATACGTTTGCTCTCATGGCAAATTCGTAGGACTTCGGCAGCGATTCGGGTTGCGACTTCATGGCAATTAGAATCTGAAGCTTTAGTCGAAGATTTAAGTTCTCCGAATAGGAGTTGAAATATCACCTCCACACCGATAGAATTTTCTCCCTGAATAGTTGTGGTCGCGACTGATTTCATAGTCTACTTGTTTCAAAGACCTTAATATAAACAAACATTACAACTTATATTTTGTGGGAATGCTTCTTTTATTTACCGGGGAATGCCGGTGTAACGCTGACTTCGGATATCCGAACACAACCGCAAGCACCCATTATCCTGCATAAATAAATTTGTCTGGAAATTTGTCTGGTTATATTATTCCCAAATCAAGGGAAGATTTTTCGTATTTCATAGAAGTTATAGCTAATGCCCAAAAACTATTAACAGGTAATTATGGATTTACAAGCACAAATTCAACTTTTGATTGATAATGCACCTCAAGATGGTATTACAACTCAACTGATTGCGGCAATTGCCCCGGAATTAATTAAAATTGCTCAAAAATTACGTTTCCGTCAATACTACATAGTCCAAAACCTTGAGCATGACTGGGTTTTAACAACATTGACTAATCGGACTAATCCACAATTACAAAAACAAATAATATACGCTTATCCTACGTTACAAGATGTCAGTACTACCTCTGGTGTTGGGCTTGACCCTCAAATCATAGCTGCACCGATGGGAGTTATTGAAATTTTGTTCCAGATTTTAGCTCTCGAACCCGTAGATAGTATCATTTTTTTCAATACTCCCGGTACTACAGCTAATGCTGTGGAAATTAACCGATCGCAAGTCCAAAGTATTATTGAAAGGTCATTACAACAAAATCGGCGTAGGTCGGATATTCCTCCTGATATTGCTTAAATAAGTTGAACATTGAGAGTTAGAAAGTTAAAACATATACCTTTAGATATGGCTCTGAGATAGAAGTTATAAGTTAAGGATTTATTACAAATCAATAACTGATAACTACTTTCCTATTATCCAAGAATGTTGAAATAATATCTCGTAACTCTCAATTAAGACGACTCAACACATAATCAGCCATATCAATCAAAGTTTGGCGACTTTGAGAATGTGGCAATTGTTTTATATGCTCTACTCCAAGTTTGGCATGATAAGCAGCTAAATCACGGGAACGTTGAATTCCTTTACTATGCTCTATTAAAGCAAGGGCTTGTTCTAAATCTCCCGCTTGTTCAAATTTTTGTTTAATCAGCGTTTTTAGTTCCGGTTTTTCTTCTAGAGCATATATTACAGGTGCTGTCAAATGTCCGTCTTTCAAATCGGAACCAGCAGGTTTACCCAGTGTATCTGTAGAACTGGTGAAATCTAAAATATCATCCACAATTTGGAACGCTAAACCAAGATGACGACCATATTCATACAAGTTTTCGGCTGTTTCTTGAGATACTTCGCTGAGTATTCCAGCAGCTTTGGAACTATTGGCGAATAATGTCGCAGTTTTATAGTAAGTTTTCTTGAGGTAAGTATCAATGGAAATCTCGGCTTGAAAACGATTCATTCCTTGCTGAATCTCTCCGGTAGCCAAGTCCATAATTACTTCTGAGAGCAATTTCACCACATCTAAATTATTTAAGTTGGCTAAATACCAAGAGGCTTGAGCAAACAAAAAATCTCCGGCTAATATTGCTACTCGGTTGCCAAATATACTATGAACTGTGGAAACACCACGTCTTTTTTCTGATTCATCCACTACATCATCATGGACTAAAGAAGCCGTATGAATCATTTCTGTAATTTCAGCTAACCGTCGGTGACGGGGCGTAATTTCCGAATCCTGTATTGTTGCTCTTGATACAAGTAATACAATTGCCGGTCTAATACGCTTGCCCCCAGCTCCGAACAGATGTTCTGCGGCTAAACTGAGGATGGGGTGGTCATTACCAACTAGCTGTTTAAGGTTATCTGCCAATATATGCAGGTCTGCTTCCACAGGGGAAAACAAGGAGGTGGCTGGGGTCATGAATGGGCGGACTCTGACTTTGGTTACGAAAGTTTACATATCCTGTACTCATTTTAAGATAACCCCGTGCTAGAGCAAAGCTTTCTATAAATGTTCTTGTTTGATGCCAAGGTAAATATTGCTCAGTATATAACTGGAGACTGGCACACAACAATATCTTTGATACTTAAAATAAAGTTATTACAGTTATTACTATTGAGATGCAATTGCATCCAGGTTCCACTAATACCCGGATTTTAACAGATTTATCTTGCGTAATCACTCTGTATTTATTTTAACTTTGTTGGTACGGGGGCGTTTTGATTGCTAACTAAAATATTTGATTTCGCAGACAATTAATAAATTACACTAATGTTTAACTCCGTGTAATTACGGAGAAAGTAATATTTGTTTCATACGATTAAACTATTCTGACTTTGGTAAATTTTACAGGGGAAAGCTCTTATTAACAAAAAATTCAGATTTTAGGAAATAGCCTCAAGTATCTTTGATAACAGGCTGAAAACAGACCTGATTCTTTATACATCATAAATCAACAATATTATCTCGAAAAATTCAAATTAGGCAAGCTTATTACCTCACAAGTCAGATTTCTTGTGTTATTCTTGTATATAGGGATTTCAAATACTTAAAATATTCACTCAGGAAAAGTAAATCGCTTTTTTTTTGCGTATTTATACTTTTTTACTGATGGAAGTGAGTTGAAAAAATCGTAGGTGGAACAGAGGATATTATTCGTGTTCGTAGTCTACGAATTAATAAGTTCCTCAATAATAGTTATGTGGTATCCGAAAATTATATATTGGTAAATCTTGACGACTCGTTTTAGGGTATGCAAGGTAGAGCTTCTGTATAGAGAAGGAAGCACTGCATAACGTAGTTGTAATGCAGGCTAGGTAGTTGCATAGTGGCAATTTGATCATTGCTGCTGGCATAGTCTGTAAAAGCTAATTAGATATAAGTACATAGGAGAGTATTCATACTCTGCCGATATTTTTGAATGACAAAGAAAGCTCTAGCAAAAAGCGATGTAGCTTCGATTTTTGTACTTATGTTCAATTTATTTTTGCTGTACGAATGGGATTGAAGAAAACTTGTCGGGGGAAATATGATAATGATATTTGTTGTGGCTTCTGGTTATTTGTTTGCTGTATACATATTCTTAGCGCTGGCTAAGAGAACAATTAAAAAAACTGCGATCGCAGAGGTTTCTCCGGAATTTGAAGAAGATTATTCTTCTGAGATGTTTGTAACGCCGCTGAGTGAATGAATTTTGATTGGCTTTTGTGCAAATGATATTCAAAGCCATAGAGCTAGTGAATAAAACCAATTTTAACTTTAGTTCGTGATACAGCATACCACATGGTGTGCTGTATTGCGTTTTATACTAATAAGTAATTATGCCGTCACGGTTTTGCTGGGAATGGTTCAAATTTGGATGCTCCAAGTTTACCAATTCAACCATGGGAGTACAGCCCAGCCATTGGATTGAAGACTGAGCAAATTGCTGAGGATTTCCACTGACAGCAAACCGAGTTGCCAGGGGTGGATAAGTATTCCTTAAGCCGAGTAAATCCAACTCTTGAGCGCAAGCTTCAACAACACTCTTTCCTGGATCTACAAGTGTTACCGATTCACCAACGAGCGATCGCAATAATTTCGCCAGGTGAGGATAATGAGTACAACCGTAAACTAAAGTGTCAATTTGCTGCTCTAATAAAGGTTCGAGGTAAGAACGTGCTACTTCTTTAGTGTATGGATCGTCGATGCGGTTTTGTTCGATCAGAGGAACAAACTCCGGACAACCAACTTGCCATACTTGAGCATCACGATTAATTTCTTGGATACTTATTTTATAAGCATTGCTTTTAGCTGTTGCCGGGGTAGCAATTACACCGATACGCTTTCCGGCTTTCACTGCTGCAACTGCACCTGGTAAAATCAGTCCCAGGATAGGTACTTTAAATTCGCTACGTACTGTTTCTAATGCCAGAGCCGAACTGGTACTGCAAGCCATGACAACCATTTTTACCCCTTGATTTTCCATCCAGCAGATAATTTCACGGGTAAACTGGATAATTTCTGCTTGGGTACGAATACCGTAAGGAAGTCTGGCTGTATCCCCAAAGTAAATAATTGATTCGCCGGGTAGTTGTTGGTAAAGTTGACGCAGTACCGTTAAACCACCTATACCACTATCAAAGATGCCGATAGGAGCGCGTTGGGCTTCT
>JBHJOU010000990.1:0-18830 GCA_050329355.1 Rivularia sp. (in: cyanobacteria) | reverse complement strand
TTATTAAATCAAGATATATCTGCTTTGATGGATGAAACTGTGGCGCTAGTTGCTCAAAGTTTAAATATCGAATTTTGTCATATTTTAGAACTTTTACCATCAGGTAATGTCATGTTGCTACGTGCGGGAATTGGCTGGGAGGAAGGATTAATCAGACAAGCGCTGTTAAGTTTCAATGATTCCCTAACTAGTAATACTTTGCTGACAAAAGAACCCGTAATTTTTGAAGATTTGCGCCAAGAAACCCGATTTAACAGCCCTACCTTACTCGAAGAATACGGCATTATTAGCGGTGTAAGCGTACCAATTTTCGGGGTTGGCAGTGCTTATGGTGTTTTAGGTGTATATAGTCGTCAGAAACGGTTTTTTAACCAAGACGACGTGTATTTTTTACAATCTATTGCTAATGTTCTTTCGGGTGCGATCGAAAAACAACACATCGAAACATCTCTGCGTCAAGCCAAAGAAGAATTAGAAAATCGAGTCGCACAACGCACTGTAGAATTAGTAGAGATCAACGAACGCTTAGAATTAGAATTAACAGAACGTCAGCAAGCGCAAGCCCAATTTTCCGGGATTGTAGAAATTGCCTCCGATGCAATCATTTCTACTGATAGCAATCAGCGGATTACTTTATTTAATCAAGGTGCGGAGAAAATTTTCGGTTATTCGCTAAAGGAAGCACTCGGAAAACCTTTAGATTTACTTTTACCCGAAGGTTCAGTAGAAGCTCACCGTCATCATGTAGCCAATTTTGGTAAATCCTCAACTCCATCTCGAAAAATAGGTGAACGTCGCGAAATTTACGGTAAACGCAAAGATGGCACCGTATTTCCCGCAGAAGCGTCGATTTCAACTTTAAAATTAGACGACAAGATAATTTATACAGTTTATTTGCAAGATGTCAGCAACCGCAAACAAATTGAACGCATGAAAAATGAGTTTGTTTCAGTAGTTTCTCACGAACTCCGTACTCCTTTAACTTCAATTCATGGTTCTTTAGGAATGCTGGCTACTGGTTTAATTCCAGCAAACTCTGAAGATGGTAAACGATTAGTGCAAATTGCTACCGATAGCACCGAACGCTTGGTAAGGTTAATTAACGATATTCTCGATATCGAGCGCATCGAATCTGGAAAAGTGACGATGTGCAAGGAAATATGTGAAGTTTCTGAGTTAATTGTCCAAGCGATAGATATTACACAACCTTTAGCGGATAAAGCCCAAGTTAAACTATTAGTAGAAAATTCACCAATTCAACTACAAGTAGATGGCGATCGCATTATTCAAGTATTGACAAATTTACTAAGTAATGCAATTAGATTTTCTTCCGTCGGTGATACAGTTTGGTTAACAGCCTTTGAGCAAGATTCAGAAATATTATTTACAGTTAAAGACAGCGGATGCGGTATTCCCGAAGATAAATTAGAACTGATTTTTGAGCGCTTTCAACAAGTAGATTCTTCAGATTCTCGTAACCATGAAGGTACGGGTTTAGGTTTAGCCATTTGTCGCAGTATCCTAGAAATGCACGGTGGAAAAATCTGGGCTGAAAGTATCATGGGGGTTGGGAGTACCTTTTATTTTACTCTGCCGATAACAGTTAACAGTAAATAACTAAGAATCATCATTTAAATCAAATAATCTTTTGGTATTAGTAATGACAGTAAAAAAAATATTAGTAGTTGATAACGAAGAATATATTCAGGAAGTGATTAAAATTTGTTTACAAACTACCGCAAACTGGGAAGTAATCACAGCAAGTTCGGGAATTGAAGGAATTCAAAAAGCCCAAACAGAAAAACCAGATGCAATCCTTTTAGATGTGATGATGCCAGATATGGATGGTATTAGTACTTTTAAGTGTCTTAAAGAAAACTCAGTTACTAACACAATCCCAGTAATTTTATTGACGGCTAAAGTCCAAAATACCGAACGTAGCCGCTACACAGATTTAGGAATTAAAGCGGCGATCGCCAAACCCTTCAGTCCCTTAACATTAGCACAAGAAATTTCCCAAATTCTTGGTTGGGATGATGATTAGTTAGGAAATCCGTTGATATCGGATTACATATTTGTGAGCGCAGAGGGACACAAAGGTAAGCGCAAAGGGACACAGAGTTTTTTTTTCACAAAATAAATTCCTGAGTAAACACAGTACCTTGATAACTAACTTCAACTTTGAATTCTTTATTCGATTCTTCGGTAAACTCTAATTGAATTAGGTTATCAATTTGTCTTGCACTGACTTCCTGACTGATGGAATCAGCACTATTAGGATTAAGAGTAATTTTCAAGTTCAAACCGGATGGTAAATATTCTTCTTGATGAGGAATAATTTGTACCAGTACACCTTGTTCTCCATTTTCTTCTTGTTGAAGATTTACAATTAAAGCTAAAGTTTGATTTTGCAGTAATAGTCCAAAATCAAAGAATTTGGTTCGTGAAATAGAGAACTTATGTGAATTTTTGTGATTTCTAGCATAACCCCACATCGGATTATTTAAAACTTTAATCCCAACCAAACTTGTAGATTGCCAACCTTCTTCAAATATATCATCCCGCCATTTACTCAAATTTACTAATACTTTATCGACTTGACTTTTTACCTCACTTAGAGTTTCTAAAACTCTGTTATTACTGTCTAAAATGATTAATCTCTCTTTACCTCTTTCCTCTGCGCTCTCTGCGCCTCTGCGGTTTTTATTTTGGTAATCTTCTAGGGCGAAGAGATTAATCGCAGATGGCTCTAAAAAACGAGCGTATAGTAAGAGGTTATTTAACTCTGTATCAAGTAAAGATAGTGGTAATTGAAAATTTTCATTTGGTTGAGATTTTAAATCTAGTGATTGAGAATATTGAGAATATTTAAATAGTTCATCATAACGCCAAAAGCCATAAATATTTAATTTTTCTTCTTCTTCTAATACCTCTAACAAGACATAAAAATGAGCAGCAATTTCGGCTGAGGTGATGAATTTATTTGGCACAATGATCAAATCATCAACCAAGTTATCAACGATAATTAAACACAGACGAAAATCATTAATCCAAAGAAAACAAACATCATCAATTAGATTACTCCTATCCCGTTCTAAAATTATCAATCTCTCTTTACCTCTTTCCTCCGTGTTAAGAGCGTCTCTGCGGTTTTTATTTTCTCCCTGGAGGGAGACGCTGCGCGAACGGTAATCTCTATTATCTTGTTCAATTTTGATGCTGGGATTTCTTTCTTTCACATACTTTTCAAAACCAATTTGCGCTAATATTTTTAAATATATTTGCCATTGACTTTTATCAGGTAATTGGCTCAAATTATTTTCAATGATTGCCCGTGCCTCATCAAAATCTTCTGCTTCTAACCAAACAAATTTTGGAGAGCAGTTTATTTTGTTCTGTTGAGTTTTAAGTTGATTAATACGTGAGTTTGCCATATTGCCTCTTGAATGAATTATCTAATAATAGATAGAATGAATGATGTATATTTGATGCGAATTATTAGTTTAACCTGCCTCACGCAAATCATTAAAATAAATGCTGACAATTTGAGCAAATAAGCTATGTTTAATCTGTTTTTTACCAGCTAATAGTTCTGATTTTGCTTTTTTAAATGTTTTATTCCAGACAAATTCTCTAATTTCATTAGTGATATTATTGAGATAATCGGGTTCTTGGTAAATTTTCATTGATAGGGATTCATTTAAAGATTTTAAAAGATTATCTAAAAAAACTTCTTCAGTTCTATACTGTACTATATCCAAAAAGTTTTCCAATTGAAAAATTCGTCTGGCTTTACTCCAATCAATATTCCAAAGTTTGCTAATTTCATTCAATGACTTATTTTCTTGGTAATAAAGTCGTAATCCTTCAGGAAATAGTTGAGCAAAATTTTTATAACCTTTACTTTTTTGCAATTCTTGGACACGCTGCTGAATTACTTCTCCGACTATTTGATATAACGTTTGCTCAAATAAATGTTGACAGGTTTCTTGTAATTGTTCTAATTCTACATCCTCCGGGTTACTGTCTATATAATAAGGTAAATTTTGGTTGTCAAAATAATCATTAGTCGGATTATTATATACTTCTGTGGATACGGTTTTAGTATAGCCAGTTTTTCGATAAAGCCAGTCTTGACGCAATATTTCTGCAATATATTTTAAACGTACAATTAACTGCTGTGGAGAAAAATTCAAGTTAATTTTTTGTAACAAATCCAAGATTTCTTGCAATTGATCTGGTGTTGGTTCTAAACAACGTCCTTTTTGCTGATTTTTGAGTCTATCTCGCTGGTAAACTGTCTGAAAGGCTTTGATAATTTCTTGATCTTCCATTGGGAGTAGTTGTGATGAAGAACGAGAACCTAATTTACATAGTAAACCCCAATCACTGGGAGTTGCTAACCCAAATTCCCACAAAAATGACTTGATATTTTCATTTTGACGGGTGAGTCTGGTAGTCCAATTATCTAAGCTTTCCTTGTTACCTAAATCGGGATTAAATCTCCGCAAAATATCAACACTAAACAATTCTCCACCTTTAGCGATCGCTTGAATTTTACCATCATCATGATTCAATTTGTATTGAGTTTTTGTCTTAGTATCTATAATTATTAGAGTTTTACCATCATCGTTTAAAACCAAAGGTAGTAAATCGGTATAATTAAACAGATTTTCAGCATTGACGTTGTAGATGTGAGGAATAGTTTTACAAGAAATGAGAATCCGGTGCGAGACATAGCAGCGTAAACAAAGTCCCGCGATCGCACTTTGGTAAATGTCATCAGTTGAGTGAAATAGTTTCCATAAAATAGTTTGAACTTGTTGATTTTCGTCTTTTGATAGTACACACTTACCGCTTAAGTCAGGGAATTGTCTTTTAAAAAACTCCTTAGCTCTAGAGATTTCCCTGTAGTGTTTGAGCTTAACATCTTCCCCGATGGGAAGTATTTGCATTTGCCAATATTTTGTTGGTGATGTCATGGTAATTCAAATTACTTTACGTCTGGGAAAATATAATTGATATTAATCGCGAGGCAGCACCAGAGAATTTTTGATGAATTTTCTTGGGGCTACATCCCTCTACATCACATAATATGGGGATAATATTGGCTTAGATATGCACTTTTGTGAATGATTTGTATTTATTTATTTTTATTTATGTAGCCTTCGGCAGCGCTGAGAAGGAAATCTCCCCCCACTCCCCGTTACCGTGGGACTTATACTCACTAAGGTTGAGTAAAATTTAACTTTTATCATTAATATTGAATTTATATACATTCTCATATATCAATTCGCATTACTCGCATTACTATAGATAATTCTTTCTTCTCTTTTTTATAAATTCCAATTCAATCAACCTATACAGTTATTTAGAATATAGGAATTTACTTCAATTTCTGTTGACGATTCGCCCAAATTTACCGATGAAAAATTTTTATAACTCCTTCTGTACAAGCATTTGATGAGTATCGCAGGGAAAATAGAGCCGACACAACTGTATAGGTTGATTGAAGCCAAACCTATAAAAAGGTAAGGCGGGCGACAAGACATAACATGATTGAAAAACAAGATTTAAACGCTCGCTTTCACTAAAATTCAGGAGAAAAATATGAAATCTAAATTAGGAAGATTAATTGCAGGTGCAACATTATTATTAACTAGTTCAACTTTCTATTCTCTACCAGCTTCAGCACAACGAGCAACAGGAAATGTTGATGTAGGCTTAAATATTGATGTCAACGGACTTGTTAATGAAGTTAGTTCTGCTATCAGAGGTCAGAATAATCGGAGTGCTTGTGTAAAAGCAGCAAGTGAAGCTGCTTACAGTAGAGTCGGACAACGTGCAAATGTGATGGTTTTCAATTTGAACCAAAACTATGCGAAAAAATTTACTGGCAGACCATTGTTCAGAAGAATTTCATGTGCTGGTGTGACCTATGGACTTTGGGTATTTAAAAGCGGTACATTCCAAAATCGAGGTGATGGTGGATTTATTAACTGGACATTTCAAGGTAACTGGAAAAGAACTGGTCGTGAGAATAAGACAGTAATATTCTCTCGTATCAGATAAGAAATTTATTATGGAGATAACTGATTATCTGCACAGTAAATCCATTCATTACACAATCTATTTTTTGTCAAATGTAATAATATTTTCTCAGGAGTAAATCATGAATTCAATTAAATCTAAAATCCTTCTTTCTTTAGGAACTCTAGCATCTATTGCAACTCTAACCATACCATTACAAAGCCCATCTTTTGCACAAACTCGTGGTAGTCACGTACAAATGAGAATGTGTGCAAAGATTGAATATACCTATGTTAAAAATGGAAAAAAAGTAAGTGGTGTAACTCCAGTAAAGTGCGGTCAAAAGTTCAAGCAACAGCATAGCGAAAGTCCGGCAAGGAGAAAATCGCGTCAAGCAGCTTGCAAAGCGGCTTGGAGAGAATTACCCAAACTCAAACGAGGCGATAGATGGGTGCAAAGAAGTTGCAAACCATTTCAGCAAAAATAGGCAATTAATACCATCTTTATCTGAACAAATGTAATCAAAATGTTTGTTTGTAGTTGCGCTTTAGCGCTCTATCTCGGTAATTTTTTAACCTAAAGCTCAACTCCAAACTATTACATAATTTTAGATTTTCTGTTCCACGACAACACCTAATTTTAATCTAGAAATATCGGCATTCGGTTTATTTTCTGAAAAGATACATTATTACTTAACTACTCCCTTCCCGTTAAAAGATTGCCGTTCGCGCAGCGTCTCCCTCCAGGGAGAAAAAAAAAACCGCAGAGACGCAGAGAACGCATTCGTAAAGAGATAAAGAGAAATAGGTAATTTTTTAGCGGGATAGGAGTAACTTCTATATCAAGTACTATGACTCAAATCTTAAAAACACAATCCATGAAAGAAACAATCAACAAATTCTCTACCATTGGAATATTAGCATCTTCACTTTTGGCAACATCATTTATTTTACCTGCATCTAGCTACGCTAATGGTGTATATAACCAGATTGATTCTGCTGTTACACAAACAAAGCAAAATTCTCGAACTAGGGGAAATTACACAGCTTTCTTAAGGGCTTTAGCAATCAGAGAAACCGGGCAACAAAATCCACCTACTAATATTGAAAATCAAATCGGTTTTATTGGTAGATATCAATTTGGGGAAGCTTTATTAATGGATTTGGGATATTACAAAACTTCTAATCCCTACATTGGTGGAGGAAATGGTGTAGATAGGAATTATTGGCGTGGTAAATGGATGGGAAAAAATGGAATCAATAGTAAGCAAGATTTTTTGAATAATAAAAATAACGTCCAGGAAATAGCAATTCGGGAAGCAATGCGCTATAAATGGGGTTTGATTAAAAATCGACTTAATGGACGTTCTATCGGCGAATTTATTGGGCAAAGACGAGGGGGAGTTGTGGTAACAGCATCAGGTATTTTAGCCGCTGCCCATCTGCGTGGTGAAGGTGGAGTTGCACAATTACTGTTGAATAATCGGGCTTCTCAGGATGAAAATGGTACTTCGATTTTGGCTTATATGAGGGAATTTGCTGGCTATCAAGTGCCGTTTAATTAGAGTTTGCTGTTCCCGTCGTCCCGACTTCTTGATTGGGGAAAAACGTTTGCTCCCATCAGAATCTAAATTGGGATATAGAGACGTAGCATTGCTACGTATCTACAATATTTTTGGTAATATGAGGATGGGTGAATGTAGGAGGTGGAACATGACCATCGTAAACAAACCGGATGTTTTTATAACATATTTGGAGAAGTTAGGCAGCGCTAAAATAAACCCATACCCATTCAAAATTACCTTCTGTGGTTTTTGATCATGTCCCTCGCCAAAGAGAAAGAAGTAGAAATAATTCCAGACCCATTAGAAGCTATAATTTTTCCCCAGGGAGATTTATATAGTGATGAACCACCTGTGGAAACGGAATTACATTTAGAGCAAATCATGCTTTTCCTTAAATGTCTCAAATGGTTATGGCGAGACAGGAATGATTTCTACGCTATTGGCAATCTAACCATCTATTACAGTCCCCGTCAGCGCAAATCAGAGGATTTTAGGGGACCTGATTTTTTTGTAGTTTTGGGATGCGAACGTAAAACCCGTAAAAGTTGGGTAGTTTGGGAAGAAGAAGGTAAATATCCCAATATGATTGTAGAAATATTATCTCCCAAAACGGCTGAAGTTGATAAAAATTTAAAAAAACAAATTTATCAAGATACTTTTCGCACTCCTGATTATTTTTGGTTTGATCCAGATACATTAGAATTTGCAGGTTTCCATTTAGTCGATGGTACTTACCAACCCCTACAACCAAATGATTGCGGATATTTATGGAGTCAACAACTTGGCTTATATCTGGGAATTTATCAAAATCAACTGCGCTTTTTTACCCCAGAAGGAAAATTAGTCCCCACACCAGAAGAAGAAGCTGAAAGATTAGCGGCAAAGTTGCGAGAATTAAATATTAATCCCGATGATTAGGGAATGTTTTTAACATCTTTACATAAAGCGCGATCGCTATTATTCACATTTGGATTATTTTGCAGATAGTCACGCAACCAACTACAAGTATCTCCTAATAGTTGATTTTGCTGGAATTTCAAATCCCAAATAATCACGTTCCCTTTTTTGTCGGCGGAGATCAGATGATTACCATCACCACTAAAATCTATACTTGTGACATGATCACTATGTCCCGTATATTCCTTTAATTCCCCTCCATCAAGACTCCAGAGTTTGACGGTTTGATCGAAACTGGCTGTGGCAAATTTGTTACCATCTGGACTAAATTGAATGCGGAAAACCGGGGCTTTATGTCCTTCGAGAGTTTTAATTAATTTACCTGCTGCTGTCCATATTTTAACTGTTTTATCCTGACTCGCAGTGACGATTATCTTGCCGTCGGGACTGAAACTAATACTGTGAACTCCATCTTTGTGTGTTGTATTTGTTGTATTTGTATACTCTGTATCTTCATCTATGAGAGTTTGAATAGCTTTACCTTCCCTTGTCCACAGTTTGGCTTTTTTATCCCAACCCGCAGTGGCGATGATTTTTCCATTTGGACTCCAGTTAATGCCATTAACACCTTCCCCATCTTCACCTTTATCCATTTTATGTGCGGCAATGGTTTGCAGCAATTTGCCTGTTAAACTCCAAAATTTGACTGTGCCATCATGACTAGCGGTGACAATCATTTTGTCATCGGCGATAAAATTAACTTGCCAAATCCATTTTTGGGGGTGGGCTGAAAAGGTTGTGATTGTCTCTCCTTGACGATTCCAGATTACCACAGTGCCATCATCGGTTGCACCAGCAATTTTTTGTCCATCCCTACTAAAACTGGCATGGGTAAACCAGGTTTTATCACTTGCATTCTCTAACGTTAGAGAATGCAAGTGATAAAACCTGGTTTACCCATGCCAGTTTTAGTAGGGATGGACAAAAAATTGCTGGTGCAACCGATGATGGCACTGTGGTAATCTGGAATCGTCAAGGAGAGACAATCACAACCTTTTCAGCCCACCCCCAAAAATGGATTTGGCAAGTTAATTTTATCGCCGATGACAAAATGATTGTCACCGCTAGTCATGATGGCACAGTCAAATTTTGGAGTTTAACAGGCAAATTGCTGCAAACCATTGCCGCACATAAAATGGATAAAGGTGAAGATGGGGAAGGTGTTAATGGCATTAACTGGAGTCCAAATGGAAAAATCATCGCCACTGCGGGTTGGGATAAAAAAGCCAAACTGTGGACAAGGGAAGGTAAAGCTATTCAAACTCTCATAGATGAAGATACAGAGTATACAAATACAACAAATACAACACACAAAGATGGAGTTCACAGTATTAGTTTCAGTCCCGACGGCAAGATAATCGTCACTGCGAGTCAGGATAAAACAGTTAAAATATGGACAGCAGCAGGTAAATTAATTAAAACTCTCGAAGGACATAAAGCCCCGGTTTTCCGCATTCAATTTAGTCCAGATGGTAACAAATTTGCCACAGCCAGTTTCGATCAAACCGTCAAACTCTGGAGTCTTGATGGAGGGGAATTAAAGGAATATACGGGACATAGTGATCATGTCACAAGTATAGATTTTAGTGGTGATGGTAATCATCTGATCTCCGCCGACAAAAAAGGGAACGTGATTATTTGGGATTTGAAATTCCAGCAAAATCAACTATTAGGAGATACTTGTAGTTGGTTGCGTGACTATCTGCAAAATAATCCAAATGTGAATAATAGCGATCGCGCTTTATGTAAAGATGTTAAAAACATTCCCTAATCATCGGGATTAATATTTAATTCTCGCAACTTTGCCGCTAATCTTTCAGCTTCTTCTTCTGGTGTGGGGACTAATTTTCCTTCTGGGGTAAAAAAGCGCAGTTGATTTTGATAAATTCCCAGATATAAGCCAAGTTGTTGACTCCATAAATATCCGCAATCATTTGGTTGTAGGGGTTGGTAAGTACCATCGACTAAATGGAAACCTGCAAATTCTAATGTATCTGGATCAAACCAAAAATAATCAGGAGTGCGAAAAGTATCTTGATAAATTTGTTTTTTTAAATTTTTATCAACTTCAGCCGTTTTGGGAGATAATATTTCTACAATCATATTGGGATATTTACCTTCTTCTTCCCAAACTACCCAACTTTTACGGGTTTTACGTTCGCATCCCAAAACTACAAAAAAATCAGGTCCCCTAAAATCCTCTGATTTGCGCTGACGGGGACTGTAATAGATGGTTAGATTGCCAATAGCGTAGAAATCATTCCTGTCTCGCCATAACCATTTGAGACATTTAAGGAAAAGCATGATTTGCTCTAAATGTAATTCCGTTTCCACAGGTGGTTCATCACTATATAAATCTCCCTGGGGAAAAATTATAGCTTCTAATGGGTCTGGAATTATTTCTACTTCTTTCTCTTTGGCGAGGGACATGATCAAAAACCACAGAAGGTAATTTTGAATGGGTATGGGTTTATTTTAGCGCTGCCTAACTTCTCCAAATATGTTATAAAAACATCCGGTTTGTTTACGATGGTCATGTTCCACCTCCTACATTCACCCATCCTCATATTACCAAAAATATTGTAGATACGTAGCAATGCTACGTCTCTATATCCCAATTTAGATTCTGATGGGAGCAAACGTTTTTCCCCAATCAAGAAGTCGGGACGACGGGAACAGCAAACTCTAATTAAACGGCACTTGATAGCCAGCAAATTCCCTCATATAAGCCAAAATCGAAGTACCATTTTCATCCTGAGAAGCCCGATTATTCAACAGTAATTGTGCAACTCCACCTTCACCACGCAGATGGGCAGCGGCTAAAATACCTGATGCTGTTACCACAACTCCCCCTCGTCTTTGCCCAATAAATTCGCCGATAGAACGTCCATTAAGTCGATTTTTAATCAAACCCCATTTATAGCGCATTGCTTCCCGAATTGCTATTTCCTGGACGTTATTTTTATTATTCAAAAAATCTTGCTTACTATTGATTCCATTTTTTCCCATCCATTTACCACGCCAATAATTCCTATCTACACCATTTCCTCCACCAATGTAGGGATTAGAAGTTTTGTAATATCCCAAATCCATTAATAAAGCTTCCCCAAATTGATATCTACCAATAAAACCGATTTGATTTTCAATATTAGTAGGTGGATTTTGTTGCCCGGTTTCTCTGATTGCTAAAGCCCTTAAGAAAGCTGTGTAATTTCCCCTAGTTCGAGAATTTTGCTTTGTTTGTGTAACAGCAGAATCAATCTGGTTATATACACCATTAGCGTAGCTAGATGCAGGTAAAATAAATGATGTTGCCAAAAGTGAAGATGCTAATATTCCAATGGTAGAGAATTTGTTGATTGTTTCTTTCATGGATTGTGTTTTTAAGATTTGAGTCATAGTACTTGATATAGAAGTTACTCCTATCCCGCTAAAAAATTACCTATTTCTCTTTATCTCTTTACGAATGCGTTCTCTGCGTCTCTGCGGTTTTTTTTTTCTCCCTGGAGGGAGACGCTGCGCGAACGGCAATCTTTTAACGGGAAGGGAGTAGTTAAGTAATAATGTATCTTTTCAGAAAATAAACCGAATGCCGATATTTCTAGATTAAAATTAGGTGTTGTCGTGGAACAGAAAATCTAAAATTATGTAATAGTTTGGAGTTGAGCTTTAGGTTAAAAAATTACCGAGATAGAGCGCTAAAGCGCAACTACAAACAAACATTTTGATTACATTTGTTCAGATAAAGATGGTATTAATTGCCTATTTTTGCTGAAATGGTTTGCAACTTCTTTGCACCCATCTATCGCCTCGTTTGAGTTTGGGTAATTCTCTCCAAGCCGCTTTGCAAGCTGCTTGACGCGATTTTCTCCTTGCCGGACTTTCGCTATGCTGTTGCTTGAACTTTTGACCGCACTTTACTGGAGTTACACCACTTACTTTTTTTCCATTTTTAACATAGGTATATTCAATCTTTGCACACATTCTCATTTGTACGTGACTACCACGAGTTTGTGCAAAAGATGGGCTTTGTAATGGTATGGTTAGAGTTGCAATAGATGCTAGAGTTCCTAAAGAAAGAAGGATTTTAGATTTAATTGAATTCATGATTTACTCCTGAGAAAATATTATTACATTTGACAAAAAATAGATTGTGTAATGAATGGATTTACTGTGCAGATAATCAGTTATCTCCATAATAAATTTCTTATCTGATACGAGAGAATATTACTGTCTTATTCTCACGACCAGTTCTTTTCCAGTTACCTTGAAATGTCCAGTTAATAAATCCACCATCACCTCGATTTTGGAATGTACCGCTTTTAAATACCCAAAGTCCATAGGTCACACCAGCACATGAAATTCTTCTGAACAATGGTCTGCCAGTAAATTTTTTCGCATAGTTTTGGTTCAAATTGAAAACCATCACATTTGCACGTTGTCCGACTCTACTGTAAGCAGCTTCACTTGCTGCTTTTACACAAGCACTCCGATTATTCTGACCTCTGATAGCAGAACTAACTTCATTAACAAGTCCGTTGACATCAATATTTAAGCCTACATCAACATTTCCTGTTGCTCGTTGTGCTGAAGCTGGTAGAGAATAGAAAGTTGAACTAGTTAATAATAATGTTGCACCTGCAATTAATCTTCCTAATTTAGATTTCATATTTTTCTCCTGAATTTTAGTGAAAGCGAGCGTTTAAATCTTGTTTTTCAATCATGTTATGTCTTGTCGCCCGCCTTACCTTTTTATAGGTTTGGCTTCAATCAACCTATACAGTTGTGTCGGCTCTATTTTCCCTGCGATACTCATCAAATGCTTGTACAGAAGGAGTTATAAAAATTTTTCATCGGTAAATTTGGGCGAATCGTCAACAGAAATTGAAGTAAATTCCTATATTCTAAATAACTGTATAGGTTGATTGAATTGGAATTTATAAAAAAGAGAAGAAAGAATTATCTATAGTAATGCGAGTAATGCGAATTGATATATGAGAATGTATATAAATTCAATATTAATGATAAAAGTTAAATTTTACTCAACCTTAGTGAGTATAAGTCCCACGGTAACGGGGAGTGGGGGGAGATTTCCTTCTCAGCGCTGCCGAAGGCTACATAAATAAAAATAAATAAATACAAATCATTCACAAAAGTGCATATCTAAGCCAATATTATCCCCATATTATGTGATGTAGAGGGATGTAGCCCCAAGAAAATTCATCAAAAATTCTCTGGTGCTGCCTCGCGATTAATATCAATTATATTTTCCCAGACGTAAAGTAATTTGAATTACCATGACATCACCAACAAAATATTGGCAAATGCAAATACTTCCCATCGGGGAAGATGTTAAGCTCAAACACTACAGGGAAATCTCTAGAGCTAAGGAGTTTTTTAAAAGACAATTCCCTGACTTAAGCGGTAAGTGTGTACTATCAAAAGACGAAAATCAACAAGTTCAAACTATTTTATGGAAACTATTTCACTCAACTGATGACATTTACCAAAGTGCGATCGCGGGACTTTGTTTACGCTGCTATGTCTCGCACCGGATTCTCATTTCTTGTAAAACTATTCCTCACATCTACAACGTCAATGCTGAAAATCTGTTTAATTATACCGATTTACTACCTTTGGTTTTAAACGATGATGGTAAAACTCTAATAATTATAGATACTAAGACAAAAACTCAATACAAATTGAATCATGATGATGGTAAAATTCAAGCGATCGCTAAAGGTGGAGAATTGTTTAGTGTTGATATTTTGCGGAGATTTAATCCCGATTTAGGTAACAAGGAAAGCTTAGATAATTGGACTACCAGACTCACCCGTCAAAATGAAAATATCAAGTCATTTTTGTGGGAATTTGGGTTAGCAACTCCCAGTGATTGGGGTTTACTATGTAAATTAGGTTCTCGTTCTTCATCACAACTACTCCCAATGGAAGATCAAGAAATTATCAAAGCCTTTCAGACAGTTTACCAGCGAGATAGACTCAAAAATCAGCAAAAAGGACGTTGTTTAGAACCAACACCAGATCAATTGCAAGAAATCTTGGATTTGTTACAAAAAATTAACTTGAATTTTTCTCCACAGCAGTTAATTGTACGTTTAAAATATATTGCAGAAATATTGCGTCAAGACTGGCTTTATCGAAAAACTGGCTATACTAAAACCGTATCCACAGAAGTATATAATAATCCGACTAATGATTATTTTGACAACCAAAATTTACCTTATTATATAGACAGTAACCCGGAGGATGTAGAATTAGAACAATTACAAGAAACCTGTCAACATTTATTTGAGCAAACGTTATATCAAATAGTCGGAGAAGTAATTCAGCAGCGTGTCCAAGAATTGCAAAAAAGTAAAGGTTATAAAAATTTTGCTCAACTATTTCCTGAAGGATTACGACTTTATTACCAAGAAAATAAGTCATTGAATGAAATTAGCAAACTTTGGAATATTGATTGGAGTAAAGCCAGACGAATTTTTCAATTGGAAAACTTTTTGGATATAGTACAGTATAGAACTGAAGAAGTTTTTTTAGATAATCTTTTAAAATCTTTAAATGAATCCCTATCAATGAAAATTTACCAAGAACCCGATTATCTCAATAATATCACTAATGAAATTAGAGAATTTGTCTGGAATAAAACATTTAAAAAAGCAAAATCAGAACTATTAGCTGGTAAAAAACAGATTAAACATAGCTTATTTGCTCAAATTGTCAGCATTTATTTTAATGATTTGCGTGAGGCAGGTTAAACTAATAATTCGCATCAAATATACATCATTCATTCTATCTATTATTAGATAATTCATTCAAGAGGCAATATGGCAAACTCACGTATTAATCAACTTAAAACTCAACAGAACAAAATAAACTGCTCTCCAAAATTTGTTTGGTTAGAAGCAGAAGATTTTGATGAGGCACGGGCAATCATTGAAAATAATTTGAGCCAATTACCTGATAAAAGTCAATGGCAAATATATTTAAAAATATTAGCGCAAATTGGTTTTGAAAAGTATGTGAAAGAAAGAAATCCCAGCATCAAAATTGAACAAGATAATAGAGATTACCGTTCGCGCAGCGTCTCCCTCCAGGGAGAAAATAAAAACCGCAGAGACGCTCTTAACACGGAGGAAAGAGGTAAAGAGAGATTGATAATTTTAGAACGGGATAGGAGTAATCTAATTGATGATGTTTGTTTTCTTTGGATTAATGATTTTCGTCTGTGTTTAATTATCGTTGATAACTTGGTTGATGATTTGATCATTGTGCCAAATAAATTCATCACCTCAGCCGAAATTGCTGCTCATTTTTATGTCTTGTTAGAGGTATTAGAAGAAGAAGAAAAATTAAATATTTATGGCTTTTGGCGTTATGATGAACTATTTAAATATTCTCAATATTCTCAATCACTAGATTTAAAATCTCAACCAAATGAAAATTTTCAATTACCACTATCTTTACTTGATACAGAGTTAAATAACCTCTTACTATACGCTCGTTTTTTAGAGCCATCTGCGATTAATCTCTTCGCCCTAGAAGATTACCAAAATAAAAACCGCAGAGGCGCAGAGAGCGCAGAGGAAAGAGGTAAAGAGAGATTAATCATTTTAGACAGTAATAACAGAGTTTTAGAAACTCTAAGTGAGGTAAAAAGTCAAGTCGATAAAGTATTAGTAAATTTGAGTAAATGGCGGGATGATATATTTGAAGAAGGTTGGCAATCTACAAGTTTGGTTGGGATTAAAGTTTTAAATAATCCGATGTGGGGTTATGCTAGAAATCACAAAAATTCACATAAGTTCTCTATTTCACGAACCAAATTCTTTGATTTTGGACTATTACTGCAAAATCAAACTTTAGCTTTAATTGTAAATCTTCAACAAGAAGAAAATGGAGAACAAGGTGTACTGGTACAAATTATTCCTCATCAAGAAGAATATTTACCATCCGGTTTGAACTTGAAAATTACTCTTAATCCTAATAGTGCTGATTCCATCAGTCAGGAAGTCAGTGCAAGACAAATTGATAACCTAATTCAATTAGAGTTTACCGAAGAATCGAATAAAGAATTCAAAGTTGAAGTTAGTTATCAAGGTACTGTGTTTACTCAGGAATTTATTTTGTGAAAAAAAAACTCTGTGTCCCTTTGCGCTTACCTTTGTGTCCCTCTGCGCTCACAAATATGTAATCCGATATCAACGGATTTCCTAACTAATCATCATCCCAACCAAGAATTTGGGAAATTTCTTGTGCTAATGTTAAGGGACTGAAGGGTTTGGCGATCGCCGCTTTAATTCCTAAATCTGTGTAGCGGCTACGTTCGGTATTTTGGACTTTAGCCGTCAATAAAATTACTGGGATTGTGTTAGTAACT
The DNA here is from genome assembly GCA_050329355.1 of Rivularia sp. (in: cyanobacteria). Classification (GTDB taxonomy): domain Bacteria; phylum Cyanobacteriota; class Cyanobacteriia; order Cyanobacteriales; family Nostocaceae; genus Rivularia. The sequence continues at coordinate 1,881 of JBHJOU010000990.1, read as the reverse complement.
GAGTTTTCTTTAAGACACTTAAAAGTACTAATACCATCCATATCTGGCATCATCACATCTAAAAGGATTGCATCTGGTTTTTCTGTTTGGGCTTTTTGAATTCCTTCAATTCCCGAACTTGCTGTGATTACTTCCCAGTTTGCGGTAGTTTGTAAACAAATTTTAATCACTTCCTGAATATATTCTTCGTTATCAACTACTAATATTTTTTTTACTGTCATTACTAATACCAAAAGATTATTTGATTTAAATGATGATTCTTAGTTATTTACTGTTAACTGTTATCGGCAGAGTAAAATAAAAGGTACTCCCAACCCCCATGATACTTTCAGCCCAGATTTTTCCACCGTGCATTTCTAGGATACTGCGACAAATGGCTAAACCTAAACCCGTACCTTCATGGTTACGAGAATCTGAAGAATCTACTTGTTGAAAGCGCTCAAAAATCAGTTCTAATTTATCTTCGGGAATACCGCATCCGCTGTCTTTAACTGTAAATAATATTTCTGAATCTTGCTCAAAGGCTGTTAACCAAACTGTATCACCGACGGAAGAAAATCTAATTGCATTACTTAGTAAATTTGTCAATACTTGAATAATGCGATCGCCATCTACTTGTAGTTGAATTGGTGAATTTTCTACTAATAGTTTAACTTGGGCTTTATCCGCTAAAGGTTGTGTAATATCTATCGCTTGGACAATTAACTCAGAAACTTCACATATTTCCTTGCACATCGTCACTTTTCCAGATTCGATGCGCTCGATATCGAGAATATCGTTAATTAACCTTACCAAGCGTTCGGTGCTATCGGTAGCAATTTGCACTAATCGTTTACCATCTTCAGAGTTTGCTGGAATTAAACCAGTAGCCAGCATTCCTAAAGAACCATGAATTGAAGTTAAAGGAGTACGGAGTTCGTGAGAAACTACTGAAACAAACTCATTTTTCATGCGTTCAATTTGTTTGCGGTTGCTGACATCTTGCAAATAAACTGTATAAATTATCTTGTCGTCTAATTTTAAAGTTGAAATCGACGCTTCTGCGGGAAATACGGTGCCATCTTTGCGTTTACCGTAAATTTCGCGACGTTCACCTATTTTTCGAGATGGAGTTGAGGATTTACCAAAATTGGCTACATGATGACGGTGAGCTTCTACTGAACCTTCGGGTAAAAGTAAATCTAAAGGTTTTCCGAGTGCTTCCTTTAGCGAATAACCGAAAATTTTCTCCGCACCTTGATTAAATAAAGTAATCCGCTGATTGCTATCAGTAGAAATGATTGCATCGGAGGCAATTTCTACAATCCCGGAAAATTGGGCTTGCGCTTGCTGACGTTCTGTTAATTCTAATTCTAAGCGTTCGTTGATCTCTACTAATTCTACAGTGCGTTGTGCGACTCGATTTTCTAATTCTTCTTTGGCTTGACGCAGAGATGTTTCGATGTGTTGTTTTTCGATCGCACCCGAAAGAACATTAGCAATAGATTGTAAAAAATACACGTCGTCTTGGTTAAAAAACCGTTTCTGACGACTATATACACCTAAAACACCATAAGCACTGCCAACCCCGAAAATTGGTACGCTTACACCGCTAATAATGCCGTATTCTTCGAGTAAGGTAGGGCTGTTAAATCGGGTTTCTTGGCGCAAATCTTCAAAAATTACGGGTTCTTTTGTCAGCAAAGTATTACTAGTTAGGGAATCATTGAAACTTAACAGCGCTTGTCTGATTAATCCTTCCTCCCAGCCAATTCCCGCACGTAGCAACATGACATTACCTGATGGTAAAAGTTCTAAAATATGACAAAATTCGATATTTAAACTTTGAGCAACTAGCGCCACAGTTTCATCCATCAAAGCAGATATATCTTGATTTAATAA
>JBHJOU010000283.1:0-2968 GCA_050329355.1 Rivularia sp. (in: cyanobacteria) | reverse complement strand
AATACCTAATTCTTTGGGTAATAAATAACGCGCTTCAAATAAAGCCATCATATCTGGTAGTTGAGGATTGCCGCGAGAAGCTCCGGTTAATCCCTTAGCAATAATCAAACCGCAATATCCTTGAGTATTTTGACAGCGCTGATTCCACTGTCGTCTGGCTTCTACATGAGATGGGTCATCATCTTCAAATTCACCGAAAAGAAACAGGTCTTTGTTTTGAGTTTGTAATAAACCAAGGTCATAATGTCTATCACTAAAAGGATCTGTACCAGGATTAAAGCAAATTGCCTTCAATCCACCATGGTTTTCTATAGATTCAATTACAGTTTTTGCCTTGGGACGGGATGTTTGAATTAAAATAACTGGTAAGCCATCACCAGCTTGGATAACTTCACCGACTTGATAATACTTAGAAGCATCCTGTAAATGTGCCAACATTTCCCACGAAATTACACCCAAGCTGAGAAAAGAATTTTGTGGAATTAAATCATCTCGTAGTGACCTGAAGCCAGGTGCATTCGGTACTATAGTTTCCTCATCATCATCCTCGAAATTTGACATTTCTTCCAATTCATTTGTTAACTGTGTTTGGGTAGCAACAGTAACTGATATTGATTTAGTCAATTCGGCATTTTCTGGTAAAGAGATGCGATAGCGATGGCTCAATAATGGAAACAAACCATTACTTAAACTGCTACGTTGGTCGCGAATAAAACGATATAAAGCTTCTAAAGCAACCAAGGCAACTTTGGCTTCTTCTTCATATAAAATAGACCGGACTCCTTCTAAAGGATGAATGTTACCAAAAGTGGGACTAATTTCTGATAAGGGAAAATCAGCTAAATCCATAAACATATCTTCCCTTTCATCAGTTTGTGAAGCGTGTTCAAATGTGAGAAACAAGCAATCTTGTTTGAGAAAAGCTTCTTCTAAATACTCTTGTGAAGAATCTTCTTTTAAAACGGTGGCGCGAAAATATTTTAGAGATTCTTCTGAACGATAAAGTAAAACTCCATACTCCATACCTAGCATTCCCATTACTGAAGCGTGGAGAGTGCCGATATCCCACTGATTAATTTCTATCGATAAAATTTGCTGTTCTTCTAAAAATTCCCAAGGTGCTAATTTCCAAATTGCGAAAGCTTTATTTATGAGTAAGTCCGCATATTGTGGAGGTAAATCTGGGATTTGATTCTCAATAACTTCTGAAAACCCGCGAAATAGTTCATCAATTAACGGTAATTCCGCTAAGCGGTCGATGACAATATCTATATCTTGCAATACCCCTCGTAAATAAAATTGAATTTCTCTATCTTGGACTACAATTCGCTGAGGTCTGGCTGGCTTGGCTGGACTATGGGGGCTTTCTATGGCTCGCATCAAAGTACGAACAATCGCTTCAGGACCTGCTTGGTAATTTACAACGTCCATTCCCCGGACAATTCCCTCTTGAGCGTCAACCCAAATAATGCATTCGTTTGGTTGTGATGAGTCTTCCCCCCTTGTGGATGATGAAAATGGACGGCGATCGCCTTCCCATACAGAATGAGTTTGGGGTATTTTCTTCAAACGACGGATGGTAGAGCGACTAAAACTTGTCATAGAGTAGGTTTATTTTTTTTAGCATTCCGTACAAATTTTATTTTTGAGGAGAAGGACGATGGGATTGTTGTTTCTGATTATCCTTTCTCCTCTATTCAAAACCTTGAACACCTTGCCTTTATAAGTGGGAACGGGAGTAAATAACTTTTTTATCAATACTACGAGTTTTTCAATTTTAGGATAAAAATATTCCGTATGCTGCAATTAGATGGACTGATGCTGAATCTGGATTTCCCAACTAAAACCATGGAAATCAATCTATTGCGGTAGTTTTAAACTTTTTTTAATTAAAATTAAAACTTTCATTCACTCGATCAATATCGCTAAAATGAATACAACAAGCAAAATGGGAACCAATAACCAAGTATGGAACCGTCTATAATTCCCATAATTAGCCGCACCCGTGAGAGTTAAACCATATTATTGGAGTCTAAACAAAAAATGACACAAGCAACTGAGTCTAAACAGCGAGGAATTCAACTGAGCCAAACCGCACTCAGACAAGTTAAATTATTACAAGAAAAACAAGCAAAAGACCTCTGCTTAAGGGTAGGAGTACGTCAAGGTGGCTGTTCTGGAATGTCTTACACCATGGATTTTGAAGACCCCAGTCAAATTGGAGACCACGATGACATCTTTGATTACGATGGATTTAAAATCGTTTGCGATCGCAAGAGTTTATTATATCTTTATGGCTTGATGCTTGATTATAGCGATTCTTTGATTGGTGGAGGTTTCCAGTTTACTAATCCCAACGCTAACGCTACTTGTGGTTGTGGTAAATCATTTGGTGTTTAAAAGCTATTTTTCCCCAGTCCTTTGTCTTTTTTGGTAAATAGTTATTTAATGACAAAGGACTTTGGACAATAGCAGTGATAATTGTTTTACTATGACTCAAACAGTTGAATCCCTGTTTGATACAGGTTTAGAAAGTTATAAAGCTGGAACCGATCCAGCCGAGTTGATTCCCGTTTTTAAAGAAGTTTGTGATCGCGCACCTCAAAATAGTGCTGCGTGGACTTGTTTATCTTGGCTTTATATGCTAAGCGATAAACCGAAGCTTGCTTGTAAAGCGGCTCAAAAGGCTGTAAAGTTAAATCCCCAAGACCCCCAAGCAAGGGTTAATCTGGCTACAGCTATGCTGGAAACTGGTCAAAAAGGTTTACGAGACCATGTAGAGGTGGTTTCGCAGCTAATTTTGGTTAACCAGGAATTCTACGATGAAATCAAAAGTAGTATTGAAGACGGTTTAACCAGAAAGCCTGACTGGAAAAGTTTGGCGAAAATGAAAAACTGGCTATTCGAGCAATCGAATTAAAATCAAGATTAGCTTTGATCTGTGGTGTTTAATCCACAGATTTTTTCT
>JBHJOU010000173.1:0-4905 GCA_050329355.1 Rivularia sp. (in: cyanobacteria) | reverse complement strand
GCACAGTTACACCGCGAAGTTTGTCAATTTGCTAATGCACTTAAACAACTTGGCGTAAAAAAAGGTGATGTTGTAGGCATTTATATGCCGATGATTCCCGAAGCCGCGATCGCAATGTTAGCTTGTGCGAGAATCGGCGCAGCTCATAGCGTTGTGTTCGGTGGTTTCAGTGCGGAAGCTTTACGGGATAGACTTAATGATGCTAAAGTCAATGTGGTAATTACTGCCGATGGTGGTTTTCGCAAAGATGCTATAGTTCCCCTTAAACTCCAAGTTGACAAAGCTTTAGAAAATAATGCCGCACCTTCTGTAAAAAACGTTTTGGTGGTGCAGCGTACTAAGCAAGACATTGCCATGGAATCGGGACGCGATTATTGGTGGCACGATTTGCAGAAAGAAGTTTCCGCAGATTGTCCCGCAGAACCGATGGACAGCGAAGATGTGCTGTTTATTCTATACACTTCTGGCAGCACGGGCAAACCGAAAGGTGTTGTTCACACTACTGGTGGTTACAATCTTTATAGCCATATGACCACCAAATGGATATTCGATTTACAAGAAACTGATGTATATTGGTGTACTGCTGATGTCGGTTGGATTACGGGTCACAGCTACATCGTTTATGGTCCGCTTTCCAACGGTGCAACTACCGTAATGTATGAAGGTGCGCCCCGTAAATCCAATCCCGGTTGTTTCTGGGATGTAGTTGAGAAGTACGGCGTGACAGTTTTTTATACTGCACCTACAGCAATTCGCGCCTTTATAAAAATGGGTGACGAACACCCCAAAGCCCGAAATTTATCATCCTTGCGATTGTTGGGAACCGTTGGAGAACCGATTAACCCGGAAGCTTGGATGTGGTATCACCAGGTAATCGGTGGTGAACGCTGTCCGATTGTAGATACTTGGTGGCAAACAGAAACCGGCGGAGTCATGATTACACCTTTACCTGGTGCAATTTCTACCAAACCTGGTTCGGCAACTCGTCCTTTTCCTGGTATCCTTGCAGATATTGTAGACTTAGAAGGCAACACCGTCACAGAAAACGAAGGTGGATATTTGGTAATTCGTCATCCCTGGCCCGGTATGATGAGAACAGTATACGGCGACCCTGACCGCTTCCGTCATACCTATTGGGAACATATTCCCCCCAAAGACGGCAAATATCTCTACTTTGCTGGTGATGGTGCGAGAAAGGATGAAGATGGATATTTTTGGGTAATGGGACGGATTGACGATGTGTTGAATGTTTCGGGACATCGTCTCGGTACAATGGAAATTGAATCAGCCCTTGTGTCCCATCCGGCAGTAGCAGAAGCGGCTGTGGTAGGGAAACCAGATGAACTCAAAGGTGAAGAGATTGTCGCATTTGTGACTTTAGAAGGAGAACATCAAAGTAGTGAGGAATTGAATCAAGAACTTAAAAAACACGTAGTTGCAGAAATCGGTGCAATTGCTCGTCCCGGTGAAATCCGTTTTACTGATGCTTTACCTAAGACTCGTTCCGGTAAGATTATGCGCCGATTGTTACGTAATTTAGCTGCGGGACAAGAGGTATCTGGTGATACTTCCACTTTGGAAGATACAAGTGTGTTGGATAAGTTGCGGGAAGGAGCATAGAATTTTAGATTTTGGATTTTGGATTTTGGATTGATTTGTTGGCGTTGCTCAAAAGAAGGAAGTATGTTCGTAGAGCATGATCTTGCGGTCATATTTTATTTATTGGAGAACCGAAACCCCTGTAGAGACGTAGCAGTGCTACGTCTCTAAATCTAAATTCATACCCGGATTCAGCAACGCCATCTTTTTTAACGCAAAGTCACGCAGAGGTTTCCGCAGAGTAACGGGGAGGTTTTGAGTATATTTAATTTTGATGAGAGTGAAAGGGATATTATTTGTTGTACTATGAAATACACGGATTGAGGAGATATTGAAATATGACAAACACGTTAGAAAAATCGGTTCAAGATATTTTTGTGGCTTTAATGACGGAAGCTCATTCGGATGATGGTGCTATTTTTAATATCCGATTTTTAGATGATAAATTACCTCATGTTGATTGCATTGTAGAATTGATCGGACAAAGAAATTTTCTTCCTTTTTGTTTTGTACAGTTGAAAAGTACAAAAACAGGTTATACAAAAAAAGATAAGCATTTGAAATTGAAAGTTTCTCAAGAATCTATTAGTGGATTATCGTTGTATCCGGCACCTACTTATATTATTGGCATTGATGAAAATGAAGAAACTGGATATATTGTTTCTGCGAATGGTGAAAATTTGAGTTCAATGGCGAGTATGATTACAGATTTTCCGATTAATAAATCTAATCGAGGAACTCTTTGGAATGAGATTAATGATTTTTGGTATAAAGCGAAAAAAATCAAGTTTGCATCAAAGTTTGTTGAAAGTCAGCAAGAGTAGGAGTACTCTTTCAATTCTATGAGTCAATCTTTTAAAAGTCTCTACAAACTATCAGCGTCAATATTTGTGTTTTTTGTTCGGCTTGTTGTCTTGCAATAGACTCTTCTTTATAGTTTTGATTCATTTTTATTTACAAGCATTAAGAGTTAGGAATTGTAGGGAGTTAGTCACACCGCAGTTATTAATTAGTAATATTCCTATTTCCTACTTTCCGGTAGATAATAAAAGTATTCTACTGTACTCGACAAATCATTAAATAAGTGATTATTGATTAAGATAGAAGTATTAGCTTATTTAGCTTTTATGATTACGATCAAAAAAATTATTCTTTCTCTACTTATTTCATCGGCTTGCTTAAGCTTAAATCAACCAACTTGCACTGCAAAATCTGCGGGTGAATATCGATTACAAGGACTCCAATTCCGGCAACAAGGAAGATACAATGAAGCGATAGCAGCAATGAAGAAATCTGTTGAATTAGAACCAGAAAATGTTTCAGGAAGAGTTAATTTAGGTTGGACTTTACATTTAGCTGGTAGACAACAAACAGCCGCACAAACTTTGTGGACAGCTATTTATCAAAAACCATCTTTTGTTCCCGCTTACAATGCTTTAGGAATCGTTTATCTAGTTGATGGAAATTTGCCCACAGCAGTATTAGTTCATAGTTGGGCTGCTTTTCTTAAACCAGATAATGAAATTGCTTTTTATAATTTGAGTTTGGCATTACATCGACTCGAAATTTATCCCTTAGCGATTACAACTGCTAACCGTGCTGTTATCTTAGAACCAAATAATCCTCATCCAATAGTAGCTGCTGCAATTTCTTATTGGGATAATCAAGATAAAAACCTGGCTCAACAAGTTTATCGTCAAGCAATTAACTTAGATGGTAGATATAATCAAATTCCTTTTTTAAATCATCTCCAAAAAGCCGCTTTTACCTCAGAGCAAATTAATACTACAAAAGACATTTTATCCAATTTAAAAAATTAAACGGAGGATTATCTTTAACTAAGAACTAAGATAAATTATCAACCGCTCGATTTAATAACTGTGAAAAGAGATGGCGATCGCCCTCAGAAAATCCCTGCATTGCTTGTTGACGAATTTCCTCAACAATGGGTGGTAAGACGGTTTCGAGTTGTTTACCTGCATCGGTAAGCCATATCCGCCAAACTCTTCTATCCTGCATATTTCGTTCGCGACGCACCAATCCTCTTTCTTCCATGCGATCGATCACCCCAGTTAAAGTACCTCCCACCTGCTTGAGTTTCTCAGCAATACTATTCGTCGGTAAACCATCTTCTTCCCATAAACAGCACAACACTATCCAATGAAAAGGAGTTAATTTCAAAGGTTCGAGGTATTCATTAAACCTGCGGGATAACAGTTGTGATAGTAGTTTAATTTGATAATCTACACTGTATGGTGCGCGTTGTTGTTTGGATAAGTCCGATGTTGTTGCATTTTCTGATGTTTGAACCATTGATGTCAATTACTTAGCGCTTTTAAAATTAGATTAGCATTATATCTAGTTTTATATTTAGTTTTCCCAATTCCTAACCATAAGCTTCCCAAGCTAAATCTATCAATGCATCTAAAATTGCTGCTGCTACTGTTGCACCACCTTTATGATTTTTGATTGTAATATAAGGTATAGATAATTCTCTTAAAATTTGCTTTTTCTCATCTATATCGATAAATTTCGGTGGTGTAGCAATAATTAAAACAGGTCGAATTTTCTCTGCTGCAATTAAATCAACTAAGCTTATTAAAGCTGTTGGTAGTTGACCTACTACAAATATTCCTTCTGGATAGCGGTTAGCTAAAGTTTCCATTCCCCAAGCCCCAGAGGTTTTTTCTTGCTGAGGAAGGGTTTGAACCGATGTTGCACAATAAACTGGATTCGCAAAATTATTTTGTGCTTCTTTGGCAATACCAGCTTGTACTGTTGTTGTATCTACTATAATACTGCTACGCGACGCTAATGCTGCCGCTGCTGCTTGTAAGGAACGCTCGGAAAATTCGATTAAGGATTTATACTCGAAATCACCTGTAGCGTAAATTACTCTTTTGATAATTTCGTACTCAGCTAGTAAAAAATGTCGGTACTCCCTTGGCGATGCTGGGCTTAAAGTATCATGATTTGGGTGCATCAGAGCAAAAGCACCACCAATTTCTCGATCAATAATTGCTAAACTTTGAGCGTCTGTTACGTGCCATTCCATGGTTTAAGGTTAAAGGTTAGAGGTTAAAGGTTTAAGGTTAAAGGTTTAAGGTTAGAGGTTAGAGGTTAAAGGTTAAAGGTTAAAGGTCAAAGGTCAAAGGGAGATTTGAATACTTTTAACCTTGTATTTTCGGTTTGGTTAAGAAGTTTAACTGTTGATTAACATACTCAAACGTTATCAAAAAGTAATTTTTGTTTATTCACGTATGAAGTATAAAGGATGAGTCGTAAAGTATCAGTTATAAAGTATAA
>JBHJOU010000302.1:0-3070 GCA_050329355.1 Rivularia sp. (in: cyanobacteria) | reverse complement strand
TCGATACGTTGTTGTGCTTGGGCTTTTGTACGTGCTGCTTGGGCTTCTGTGGCTTTGGTTTGTACTTCCTGTCGTCGTTGTTGAATTTTTCGATATAATTCTTTGGCTTGGGTAATGCGTTCTTTTACACCTTGCATTTGTCCCCACTGCTGGTTTCCTTGTCGTAATAAAGCCGCTTCTCTTTCTTCTGCTTTAACGGCTAAATCCTGTCTATTTGCATTTTTGGCTTTTTGTACACGAATGTGCCATCGTTGAATTTCTTGCGCTGTGGATAATATCTCGTCTTCTGTACGCTTTTCTTGTAACTGCAAATCTGCAATTAATTTTAAAGTGTCTTCTTCCTGCTCCCGTAATTGTTCTAATAATGCTTCTAATTCTAAATGCGGATTATTTCGCAAGAATTCTTCTAAACGACTTTCCAAAAATTTGCTCAAATCTTCAAATAAGCCCACTTTCCCTTAACTCCAATTAAGCTGTTTAAGTGCGATCGCGTTTATTGTAACTATTATTGCGAGCTATGGGGAAGTAATTTTTATTGCAATAGTTGCGAAGTAATAATAATGACAGTTATTTACTTAATAGATAAACAAATACATATTTAGTATTTCTTACAAATTGAAATTCTCTATTATCGAGCCTTTTGCTGGAGGTTCAGAATACGAGAAAAGGGAGTAAAATACTCCCAGTAAATTATCTTTAAGCTCGATATCTTTTTATTTCTACCATAATTAACTATTGTTCCTTCGTTTCGGTTCTTCAACTGTAGTTATCGGATTACTTATTTTTTTTCTGTTGTAGTGGATCGGGTAATCTCACAAAGTAATCACAAACAGCAGTGAAGACACTATTAATATGATTTTCATAACCGCATCCAATGACTACTTTTCCGTACTCGTGCAGTTTTTTTGCTAAACAAGAAAATCCCCCATCACCCGATACAATTGCAAAAACTTCTAAGGAGGGTTTGCGGTGAATTAGTTCAACTGCATCAATGACTAATTGAATATCCGCAGCATTTTTATGATGATTAAAACCAAAAATCTGCATTGGTTCAATACCAAGTTTTTGGATATCATTCCTAATTTTTTGTAATTTAAAATTACTCCAGTCAGCGTAAGCATATTGTCCGGCAATTTGATTAACTAAATTGTATCTTTTTATGTTTTCGATAATATTCCTTAAAGAAAAATTAAATTGAGGCTCGCTACTACCTAATGTCAAATTTTCAATATCGTAAAGAATTACCGTGTTGAACTGTTTAACGGGTGATTTTGTCTCTTTGATTGCCGTAACTATAGGTTGTAAATCAATTGCTGATGCAGGATATTCGTGAGACTCCATTACTTTCAAAAATTGTGTTTTTAATTCACAATATTGCTGCTTTTCTTGTTTAAATTGTTCTGTTAAATCGTTGATTTGAGTCTGAGTTTGAACGGTATTATTCCTGAGTTCGGTAATCGTTGTAGATAAAATGTCTTGACGTTGCTGATAAGCATTAACTAAAGTTTGCTGAATACTAGTCCAACCTTGTGGAAAAGTCTCGCGAGTGATAACCGTGAGCGCTGATTCATAACCCGCGATCGCAATCTCTAAGTTAACAGTAGGATTTCCTTGTTCAAAGTTTTGCATCAAGTTGCTGAATTTGACAATAATTCGAGCTAAATCAACAGCTTTAGTTGGTTGTTTCAGAAATTGTTGCCTTACAAACTCTCGCAATTCCACAGAAAAACTATTATCAAGCTTGTCTAAATGCTCTACTAAAAGCGGATATATATCTTGGTTTTGGCTAGTAGCTTTTAAAAAATGACGTATTAAATCATCATGCATTGCTGCAACCCTTATAATGCAATTATAAATTTAGTTTTCCCAAAAATTAATCGCATCTAACAGGGGATGGGGATGGAGGGAAATTTAAACTAATAACTCCTAATTCCTAACTCATAACTCCTAACTCCTAACTCCTAACTTATAAAGGTGTTAACCAATAAGTAGTTCCCCCGATAAGTTTCTTTTTAAAACCTAATGATGGTAATTTTTCTGGTGGATAACCGACATAAGTCCAATGAGGTACGTCATATTCTACGGTACGATACCAACCGTTTTGGTTTAAAGCTTGTGTTTGCTTTTGATTAGTTACTCCTAAATCAATTGCTAATCCCCATAAATGTTGTGAAGCTCCAGGTGGTGCTACTGTACCCAAAATTCTGGTTTCTTTTCCTTGTCTAACTAAATCTAATGTTCTAGAGTTAGTATATTTTTTCCAAAACTTGGCAGTGGTTGCAAAATCACGAGTACAGTCACTTTTGGCGTTACCAGATTTGAGCCGAAAATTTGCTTGACTGCGGGCTTTATTTAAAGCATCAGCAGCAGCAGATTGCAAATAACAATTGTTTGTACCCGTGACTTTTCCCTTTGTCAGAGTAGCTTGAAATTCTTCAGTTTCTTGATGATTACTAAATACTACTTTTCCAGGTAACTTAATTGTTGACTCTAAATTCACAAATGGCGCACCGTAAGCACGTAGCAAAATATATTCGTAACTATCAGATTGAGGAATATTACGTAAATGATTCATTAATGCTGCAATAAACCGTTCTTTATCAGTTAAATTCTCAGTAGGGATAGGTTTATACTCTGGAATTGGCGAGATTTTCGGTGTTGGGGTAACGGTACATTTCTGATTCAAAAGTCTATCAACCAAGCAGTTTTCTACTTGTTCTATATCGCTATTTGGTTTACTATGAGCGATTCTATCGCTAGCAACAAAAGTCACAACTATATATATCCCAATAATAAAAAAGGCGAGGTTTCTAAAAATTATTTTCATCTATTTTTGAAGTAAAACTTGATACTTGAACACGGCAACAATCGAGATTAAAGTTTAAAAAACTACATTAAAATCTCAGAAAAATCTCATATTTAATCTTGCTTGAAAAATTCCATAAAATATCTCATACCCAACCTCTTAATAGCAATAATAATTTTCTTTTTCAGAAAAAATAACAGTGCTTCTGCGTAGTATTTTATCGGCAAGGTACAATCAGAAAAACACAGTATCGGTTAAAATTAG
>JBHJOU010000686.1:0-5397 GCA_050329355.1 Rivularia sp. (in: cyanobacteria) | reverse complement strand
GCCAATACTGCGATCGCCGCTAAAACTGACATAGAATTGTGAATTTATTTAAACTATACATTTCTTTATTTTAGATTGGGCATTGGAAATTGGGGAATTGGGGATTGGGAATTGGGGATTGTTAATTAAGAAGTTAGAAGAAGGGAGTTAGATTAGAGGTGTAGTGCGCTTTTTCGGCTTGGTGGATAATATTAAGTCCGGATGATTACTCCTTTTGCGCTGAAAGATTACGTAAAAAAAACCCTTCTAGACGCAGAGAACACAGAGGAAAGAGATTTCATAGAGAAAGCTAATTTTGAGTTGATTCGGGTTTTTCTGAAATAATTGAAAGGCGTACAGCGGCATTATCTTTTAACGGTTCTCCGCTACGAACTACAAATCTTTCTCCCGGTTGCAACCCAGACAAAATTTCGACTTTACCATCACTTTTTTTGCCGATTGTGACTTGTCTAGCTGAAACTGTGGGTTTTTCTGCTGAAGAGTTCAAAACAAATATGGTTCCTTGACGATTTTGATTGGAATTTTCTTCAGTGCTGGATTTACTCTTTCGATCTCCTTGTAATGCTGTTTGAGGTATGACTACACTTGCTTGTTCTTGAGATGTAAAATTCACTCGTGCTAATAAACCGCTACCAATTTGGCGATCATTATTAGGAATAACTACTTCTACTGGTACTAGTCGAGCTGTTGGATCGGCGGCTGGAGAAATCCGGGTAACAGTTCCATAGTATGTTTGATTGGGGAAAGCATCTAAACGTACTTCTACCGATTGACCAACCTGAATTTTTGCTAATTCTAATTCTGAAACTTGAATTTCCACTTTGACTCGGTTGAAGTCTCCTATGTTCACAACTTCATTCCCCGGTTGCAATAGATTTCCTGGTTCTGTTGATCTTTGTAAAATTGCACCATTTATAGGTGATGTCAGTCTTGCATAGGAGCGTCTTTCTTGTGCTTGTGCAACTACTGCTTGTTGAGCTAAAACTCTACCGTTCGCCGCAGCAAGGGCTTCCTGTTCTACTCGAACGCTTTCTTCAGCCGCACGCACAACCTGAGCGGCGGTTTGTGCTTGTGTACGCGCTTGCTCTGCTGCTTGTTTGGCGATCGCACCTTGAGCAGCTAATTTCTGCTGTCTTTGGGAATCTGCTTGTAGTTGTTGGAGTTGCAGTCGTGTTCTTTCCACTTCTGCACGAGCATTACTGATCTGAGCGTTAATACGTGCCACTTCTGACTTGAGTGATGCTAATTCTGCTTCTGCTTGATTTATTGTTGTTCTAAGTAAAGTATCATCTACCTGTCCGATTACTTGTCCTTGATTAACCCTATCCCCTACATCTACATTTAATCCTAAAAGCCTTCCTTCTACTTGACTACGCAATGACACTGTACGAAAAGGTGTTGTAGTACCCGTGAGCGGTTGTGATTTTTGTAACGAATCTGTGCGGGCGATCGCCACATCTACAGCGGTTGCACCACCTCTTTGTCCTCTTCTACCCCCACGCTGAGATTGAGCTTCAGCGGTTTCTTTGGGAAGTGAGGCGCAACTTGTACTCAAAAGTCCTAAACTTAATAAACAGGCAATCCATCCGTTAGAAGAGGAAAATATTTGATAATTCTTTTGTCTGCTTATCTCCTTTTTGTACGGCATATTTTTCGGTAATTGGTAATTGGTAATCGGTAATCGGTAATCGGTAATTAAAATCTGTGTAATCCGCGCAATCCTTTTTAATCCGTGGTCGGGATTTATTTTTCTCTCTAACTAAAATGCTTATTGTCTGTTTTAAATCATTATTTATATAACCAATCACACCAAATAAAAATTATATTTTAGCCATATAATAATCCAACTTATTAATATAACTTGAGTCACAATTTCTCAATAATTTAAATAAAAAGCGTTTTTTCTGAAATCAAGCTCTTTTCATCCAAGAAATATCTTTTAACTCCAATTTGTGTATATAAATGGTATATAAATACTTATGCAATTTTTATGTAATCCCTTGCTAAATTTTCTAATTATTATAAATATTATTTAATAATTCTTACTATATCGCAAGTAATAAATTCTACATCGCTAATTTGTGACTTTTTTCACTTGCCTTTTTTGAATTCAAGCCATAAAAACTTTTATTTTTAATGTTGTAGCCAAATTATCTGTATTTTATGAAATATTGCGTTACTTTAAGAAAAGTGACAAAATCTGGTTTATCGGAAAGACATGATGTAGAGCTTTCCAGACCTGATTTTAAATTTAAGATGAGGAAGGCTACCAGTGACATCACCGTTAGAACTTGCAGAATTAACTAATGAATCGGCAATTGCGGAATTTTTTCGGGAGTCTGAGGGTAAATGGCATTCGGAACGACGTTACTATACTTTACCGGATGGAGAAACCAAACAAGTTGAAAGCGCGATCGCAGTTCGGTTTTTAGAAGCGGGATGCGATCAACTGCTTGTTTTGGCTCAAATGCATGATTTACCTTCAGATAAAATATTGATTTGCGGTACGGAAGTCACTTGGGAAAGCATCAACTCGGTGAGCGGTAAAAAAGAATCGAGTGGTTCTACTTTATTTGGTGCCTTGGGTAACATATTGTATCGCGATCGCGGTTTTGCGACATCGAAACCAATTACTGCTGACTATGATTTCCCGAATCAGAAAACCTTGTGTTTGCGTACCGAGTACAACGGTTCGGTGTTTGAAGAGGAATTAAAGTTTATTGGTGAGAAATACCGCACCCGTCAATCTGTAATTTCTCGTGCTGGGGAACAGGTGATGATTGGGCAGTATTTGGAAAAGCGAATTGAAGGATAGTTGGGGATTTGCTAGAAAGTTGGATAGTTAAAATCTCCGCAGTTCAAAGTTTAACTTCAACAATAGTCGTCTATTTCATTAGTTTTGATGGGCTGTAGAGACGTTATACATAACGTCTCTCTAGGTTTGGGAGAAAACGAATCCATCAAATTTAATGCAAAAGACTACTAGAACCTTTGATGGGTTATAGGTGGGGTGAGAAGTCGGGTTTTTATTACGTTTGTCTGATGTTACGATATTTATCTTAAAAACCCGAATTTTGTGATCAACAAATAATTTTACATACCCACTTATCGGTACCGATTTTAAATAAATTCTCGGTTTTTCTTCAAGTAAACGTCTTAAACGTGCGCTATTTTTTTATATCCAGAATTAAAGTTATTTCTAATTATTTTGAATAAAAAAATTGTGTTTTAGATTCCAAATAGCACCATAAATTAATATATTTTTGTTACCTATATTTTTTACGTAAAGAGTAATTTTACTTACTAGGTTAATATTTTATTTATACGAATCAAGTTTGCAAATTTGAAAAAAGATTGTTAGTATCCAAAAAGTTATCTTGTAGTTATATTGACCAGTGTATTCTACCAATTGATGTAATTCACATTGGGAAATATGGCAATTATTAAAGTTTCTAGCACCGCAGACAGTGGAAAAGGAACCCTTCGAGAGGCTATCTTTAAGTCAAAATCTGGTGATACTATTCGCTTCGATTCAGCCCTTGCGAACAAAACCATTCGGCTAAAAGAACAACTCGTCGTTGATAAAAGTCTTACTATCGATGGAGCAGATGCATCCAATTTAACTATTAGCGGTGAGAACAAAACGAGGATTCTCCATGTTAGTTATAACTATTCAGATGTAGTGCTAAAAAACCTCACTTTTACCAAAGGTAAAGCAGTTGATAATAACCCGAATACGACTCTACGAGGTGGAGCGATTCAACTGGTTGACTCTAACACTTTGGTGGTGGAAAATTCTCGCTTTATCAAAAATGTCGGGGAACGGAGTGGTGCAATCTTTGTCGGCTACGGTGCGAATGCGACAATAAGCAACAGTGTTTTCGATGGAAATGACGGTTCGGTTGCTAATGATGGCTTTAGTGCAGGTGCAATCTCGACTTACGGAGGTGGAAAGGGAGCAAAGGTTGTTAATAGTAACGGTAAACGCAATGTCGGTGGAAATGCTTTTCTCGACATTCGTGACACAACTTTTACTAATAATAAAGGTACCTATGGCGCTGTTTACACTTTGCTAACTGAACTCAGAGTTGAAGATTCAGTTTTTAGAAAAAATCAGGGTGTAAGTCAAAGCGGAGCAATTTTCACGGATGGAGCCAATGGAACTGAGAAACCTGATAATCTCGGAGGGACAACTCTGATTCGTAATGTTGTCGCTGAGGACAATGTTGGTGGTGGAGATTATGGTGGAGCTTTTTTTCTCAGCGGATATTCAAAAGACAAGATTGTAATTGAAAATAGCAAAATCGCTAATAATAAAGCTCGTAGAGGAGGAGGTTTAGCTGTTCAGTCGTATCAAGATGAAGCAAATCCTGTCTCATTAAGTATTCGTAATTCTACAATTGCCAATAATACATCCCCATCCCAAGGTGGAGGTTTATGGACGGATGTTAAAGGTGGAGTCACAATTAAAGATTCGATATTTTCTGGTAATCGCGTCACTAATTCTAATAAGGATGGACAAATTGGAGGAGCGATTGTCCTCAATACTCCAAAGTCAGCCAAATCGACTATTACCAACACTACATTTGTCAATAATTATGCTGATCGTCAAGCAGGAAATATCTGGATTGCTGGGGAAACACAAGCAAAAAATCTTACCATTAGTAAGTCCAGATTTGCAGGTAATCGCTCTCCACTATTCAACGGTGAATCGGAGCGTACAGTTAATTTCAAGGTTACTGATGGCGGTGGGAACATCGTTCAAAATAAAAACGGTGCGGATAATTCAATTTCTGGAGCAAAGTTTGTTGAAAATTTACAGTTAAATCCGGTTCCTCAAAGTGCTGGTGATTTGGGTATCAATTCCGAATCTCAACTGTCTATAAATCCTAGCGATAGCGAGCCTCAGTCAATTTCCACATCTACGGAAGATGGGATTATCAATGGAGGAATAAATCTCCGTAATTTACAAGATACGGTGGTTGATACAATTACAAATCAGCCGATTCGACAAGGAGAGAAAGGATATGAAATAACAGCGCTAAACCAACGTACCGAGTTAGAAGTGCCTGTAGATAATGACGGGGGAATATTGTTCCCAGCATACGCGATCGCAAACGGTAATCTAGAAGAATTTCTCGTTCAAAACTCAACTGACAACCTAAATCCAGGTGGATTGAATGCCTATTTGACTTTTGAAAATGGGAATCTAGATAGCCTACAAAACCTCAAATATTCAGATAATAGCTTGGGTTTAGAGGATTTAGCAGAAGCCGGGTTTTTAACAGTGAACAGTGAACAGTAAACAGTTATCAGTGATCTATTTATCCCTGGGTTTAAGTCCCCCACCGACCGGGGGAATGCGTTGGTGGCGGGTCTAAATCCCCCACCATACGC
>JBHJOU010000685.1:0-5503 GCA_050329355.1 Rivularia sp. (in: cyanobacteria) | reverse complement strand
TCCTACGGTATTGAAGCGGGAAGATTAGCTGGTTTACCCGCAACGGTAATCAAACGAGCTAAACAAGTTATGGCACAAATTGAACAACATAGTAAAATCGCTATCGGTTTGAAATCCCTCGATTAATCTGTTTAAGAAATAGGAAACAAGCAAAAATTAAAACACTTTTGAGTTTTCGTTTTTAAATTTTACTTTATTCCCTTTCCCTTTCTTGCTTAAAGATACTGTGCTAAAGTTTTAATCAGAGTTGTTTTTGGTACTGCACCTACAACCGTATTGACTTGCCGACCGCCTTTAAATACTATTAGCGTTGGAATGCTGCGAATACCGTAATGACTGGCAACAGTGGGATTTTGGTCTGTGTTTAGTTTCACCACTTTTACTTGTCCTTCATATTCCCCTGCTACTTCATCTACCACCGGAGCAACCATCCGACAAGGGCCACACCAAGGTGCCCAAAAGTCTACTAGTACTGGAATTTGGCTTTCGAGGACTTCTTGCTTGAACGTGGCTTCTGTCACATTCGTAATCGTGTCCATTACTGTCCTCCCTATTAATTATATTTCTATAATTCGATAAAATCGAATAATTAAACTATAGACCTTTTTAAGATAAGCTGCAACAATGAGATTTATTTATCATCCAGAGCGAAAGAATATATATTTAGCGGGGGTACTTTATGCATTAGGAGACCCAGTAAGGTTAGAGATTGTCAGACAGTTAGCAGTGAAAAAAGAGCAATGCTGTAGTGACTTTAATTTTGCGATCGCCAAGTCAACGATGTCGAATCATTTTAAGATTTTGCGCTCTTCGGGGGTAGTGTTGACAAGAAAAGAAGGAACCCAGCATATAAATACGTTGCGAAAGGAAGATTTAGAAGAATTATTTCCAGGATTATTAGCAGCGGTGTTGAATTCGGCACAACCATTTATAATTCCGCAAAAAGAAGTAGTTGAGCAAACTGTTTGATTAATTCCTTTTGGTTGTGCCGATTGCATTGGTAAAATCGCTGGTTGCTAAGAGCGTGTTTATAAATAAAAAATAAAATTTTTGTAGGGTGTGTTAGATGCACAACTATGTTCTGCTAAAACATATAATTTGAATACATCTAACGCACCAACAACTTTTGATGCGTTACGATAAATTTTCACCTACTCTTTTTCCGATCGAATCCCAGAAGCCTTAACACACCAAAATTTCCATTTATTTTATAAACACCCTCTAATTTTGCTCCATTAAAATTAGCGTTTGTTAAATCTTTTAAAAGAGTAATGACAGTAATGGCAAAGAATAATCAACCAAAGCTGCTAAATGCACCGATTCATCATTACCAAGATTAATCGATTGCTTCCACAAATCATTCTTTCCAATTACCAGTGTCCCGATACGGTTTGCTGCCAAGTAATCTACAATTAAACGACTTGCTAACCATTTGGGTTTTTACGCAGATAAATTGTAAAGTGCCATGTTTGAGATTTTGAATTGATTAAATGATTATTACAAAGCGGTGGTAAGTGCTGCGATGACTTATAACTAATAGTTACACTAGTTGATATTAAAGCTAATTACACATTCAGGAGTAGTTAAATGGTTAATGAGCGGGACTATACATTAATAATTGATAAAAGCGGTAGTATGTCCACTCCCGACCAAGCTGGTGGTAGAAGTCGATGGGAGATAATGCAGGAATCTACCCTTGCTTTAGCGAGAAAGTGCGAGCAGTTAGATCCGGATGGAATAACAGTTTATCTATTTTCGGGTAAATTCAAACGTTATGATGATGTGACATCAGATAAAATCGCGCAGATATTCATGGAAAATGACCCTGCGGGGACTACAAATTTAGCAGCAGTACTCAAAGACGCAACTGATAATTATTTTAAGCGTAAAGCAGCAGGTCAAACTAAACCCAACGGAGAAACCATTTTAGTTGTAACTGATGGTGAGCCTGATGATAGAAAAGCGGTTTTTGAAGTAATTATCAATGCTTCTCGTCAGATGGAAAAAGATGAGGAATTAGCAATATCTATTGTTCAAGTTGGTTCGGATGCTCAAGCAAAGAAATTTCTGAAAGCTTTAGATGACCAAATGGAATCAATTGGGGCAAAATTTGATATTTGCGATACCGTAACTTTAGATGATATGGAAGATATGACTCTTGCGGAAATATTAACGAATGCAATTACTGATTAAGTTTGTTAATAGGCGTTGCTGAAAAGAAGTATGTTAGCGGAGCGTGAGTGCAAGGTCATATCAAATATGGATAACTGAAATCCTTGTAGAGACGTTACAGTGTAACTTCTTAAAATCTAAATTCATACTCGGATTCTGTAACGCCAGTTAATAAACTAATAAACTAATAAACTAATAAATTAATCATAGGAGAATTAATCGATGTTAGAAAATCGTGATTATACCTTAATTATTGATAAAAGCGGTAGTATGGCAACTCCCGATCAAAAAGGTGGTAGAACAAGATGGATAGCAGCAGAAGAGTCAACTTTTGCTTTAGCAACTAAATGCGAAGAGTTCGATCCGGATGGAATTACTGTGTATACATTTTCCGGTAGATTCAAAAGATATGAGAATGTGACATCTGCGAAAGTGATGCAAATTTTTAAAGAAAACGATCCTTCGGGAACAACAGATTTAGCTGGGGTATTAAAACACTCTACCGATAATTATTTTCAGCGCAAAGCGGCGGGTGAAACTAAGCCAAATGGTGAGACAATCTTAGTGATTACCGATGGTGAACCTGATGACCGTAAAGCGGTAATGAAGACGATTATTGAAGCTTCTCGTCGGATGGATAGGGATGAAGAATTAGCAATTTCCTTTATTCAAGTTGGTAAGGATGCCCAAGCTACTCGCTTTCTCAAAGTATTGGATGATGAATTGCAAAGCGCTGGAGCCAAGTTTGATATCTGTGACACAATTACAATGGATGATATGGAAGATTATAGTCTTTCTGAAGTATTGCTCAATGCAATTGTTGATTAGTTGTTCCTATTAATTTAATCGCAATTAAACAGATGGATTCCATTGATAAGTTATTATCCGAACTCAAAGCTGAATATCAGAAACCAGCTAATCCTCCCCCAGAAAGAACTGAGGAAGTTGAGAAAGTTAAACTTGACTCATCTCCTCTATCTTCTTCTTTTTCTACATCTTCATCAGCAAAAAAAGATGTAATAGATAATGTTTTATCCCAAGTCAAGCAAGATTTTGAGCATAAAGAATTATTAGAAGAACAACAAAAACAGCAACTACTTGAAGAGCAACGAATTAGACAGGAAAAACTAAAAGTAAAAGAGTTAGAAGGTTTTAAAAAACAAGCTCAAGAATGGTTAAATAAATTAGAACCATTATCCCCCGAAGGACTTTGGTTTGAAAGTTTTGCTAAAAGTTATAATTCACAACTAGAAGCAGCCATTGAATATTTACAAGCTGAGTAATAGATTTACTCATATTTATCAAATATCAAATATCAAATATCAGAAACTATTGATTTTGATTTATTTGATGTAAATGCTTTACTCCCCATTCATGCATTGCCTGAAGAATCGGTTGTAAACTTTCTCCTAAAGGTGTAAGGGAATATTCGACTTTTGGAGGAATTTCTGGATAAACTTCCCGATGTACTATTCCATGTTCTTCCATTTCTCTTAATTGCTGAGTCAGCATTTTTTGAGTAATTCCGAGTAAAGTACGCTGTAATTCTCCAAAACGTTTTACTCCTGAAAGTAATTCTCTAATAATCAATACTTTCCAACGCCCCCCGATTACTTCAAGGGTGATTTCTACTTCACAACTAACCAGCTTTTTGTGGTTTTCTATTTTAGTTTTCATCGTTGATTTTTAGTTTGTGTTTTGTTGAATAAACAAATCAAAAATGTTATCTAATCAAGACAAAATAGGCGTATTCTAAATAAAATCATTAATATTTTAATGAGTATTATAATTAATATTTTAATTCATAAAATCAGAAAATTATATGCACGTAATCAATAAATTAATCGCTTATAATATTAAATTAATTTAAATAATTTAAATTAATTTAATCCAGAAGTGGCTTTTAAAAACTTATTGACAAGATTATTGAAAGAACTTTTTAATTGATGCTTGCGGTACCATCGTTGAAAAGCAGCTTCATAATCTTCACCTTTAGTTTGCCTTGTATTCCAACCATCCAGACCTACAAGCATACCCCAAAATAATAAAATATAAAGTGACCAGTTAATACCACCACCCGTGAGCAAATCCATCGATAGTAAAAAGGTATTGACAATCGCATAATTACCGACACGCTTTTTAAATCTTCTTTGACGGTGAGCGTTAAATGCTAGTCGATGCTGTATTTCACCTTGTTTACTTACCCAATCGTTTTCTGCTAATTGTAGATTTTCCGGGGAGATATCCAACTCAGCAGCGATTTCCATAAGTACCTCGTAAGAAAACTCCTTTTCATCCCCCGATTGACGTGCGATAGCTAACTGCAAAATCTGCTGTACGTCTTCTTGGCTATAACAACGATTAATTTTATCTCCCGAATTCGCCATAATACTAGTCTCTTCTATTACTTTTAATAGAGAATTTCTTTCTCCAGTACCAAGTACTGGCATTATCTCTAGGGTAACAAATCCATCAGGTTAAAGGTAAAAGGCCAAAGTTTAGAGTTTTTAATTTATAATTTATAGTTTTCTCATCTGTCAATTTCTAAGTATTGGGAACTGAGATTGTAGTATCTACGGATTCTTTGGGGAAAAATCGCTGAGAAATCCAGTAGGTAAAAATGTGAGAAATCAATCCAATTGGACCTGCAAATAAACAAAGTGCGAGAGAATGTCCAGTCCAAATACCTGTTTTGACTCCTGCTAAATAAATGTAGCGTCCGACAAATAAATCCATGACTAAAAAATGAATCCAACCAGTTGCAGCAGCGCTTTCCGAAGCAAAAAACCGAGCAATATCGGCTAGCTGGGGATTTGATAGAGCTTGAGCATTTTCCGGTGTAATGCTCAGGGTAAATAAATATAAATATAGTCCAGCTAATGGTACAAATGGAATATAGGATTGCATGATGTTTTGCGTAACTTTCCATTTGGGTAAAAAAATCATCAGTACCCAAAAAGGCAGAACGTAAAGAGTGGCAATATTAAATAGTTCGGCGATCGCCATCAAAATAACTCCGGATTAAACACTAGTAATAAGTATAATTGCTGTTGGTTCAAAAATCATTGTTGATGTTAATCCTAAAACTATTTATAGCATCTACCCAAACAATGAAAATAATTTTTAAAAACCATAAATTATCAATCCAAAATTAAATGGAGGTAAAATCTTTTGGTAACTATTAAATGTAGAGATAAAATTTTTTCTAATATCCAAGCAATTATATTTGATAAAAACGGGACTTTAGAAGATTCAGAAGTATATTTGCGTAATTTTGCTCAAAAAGCAGCGCGAATTATAGACGCTCAAATACCCGGTATTGGAGAACCTT
>JBHJOU010000195.1:0-4889 GCA_050329355.1 Rivularia sp. (in: cyanobacteria) | reverse complement strand
AACTTTCCTGACTCATATTTTATTTGGTAGATATCTCACGTTCGATGTAGCATCAGTAAATCATCAAGAAGCTGCAAATTTGCAGACAATTTATTCCCGTTCATTTAACACCATTGTTTATAAAATGTTTATAAAAACATTGGGTTAAAGACTATAGAGCGTAGTAAATGCTTACTTGCTCTAAACGCCACAAAATAGCGTCAGGAATAGAATTTTACTTCTGTTGAAATAACTGACACAATAACTTTTGCCTAATACAGTATCCACCCTCGATTCTTTTCGACTCCCTCTCCGATTGCCTAATTCAAACCTTTGCTTCCAACTAATCGTGGAGTCATTCACCTTACTAGGATTTACTGCTTATCATCAGGCTCTCTCGTTAAGTTCCTTCCCTGAGCTATCTGTACTGAATCTATCAGATATCACTCAGATTTGCGTGTATATTTTTAAACATCCACATAAAAAAAAACAAATACTTTTATATTAGGTATTAAATACTAATAGTTAATATTTTAATAGACAATGAATTTAAGTAATTAATACTAATTATTTATTATTGATAGGCTCTGACTTATAATGCAATACGGTTCAGTTAAGGAAAATTGTAGGTTGGGTTGAGGCTCTGCGAAACCCAACATTTGGCGGGTTTGTTGGGTTGTGCCGGAGGCACACCTAGCGGTGAACGTTCCTCAACCCAACCTACATATATCAAGGTTTTTGGCTTTAACTGAACCGTATTGCGTTATACATAACGTCTCCCGACGTTGGGGAGAAAACGAACCAGTCAAAACCAATGGGACAAAGCACTAGTACCATTCGGCCTACATAAATATACTATCGTAAATATCTAACCCGCCAGGGACTATAAGTCCCTGTCTAATAGTCTAAGTCCTCTTAAGAGGACTAAAATTTCGGTTTGAAATGGTATAGATATTTACGCCATGCTGTACTAGATTAAAATCCGATTTTGTGTATCATCCGCAAAAAATTAATAATAAAATCTATAGAATATAATTTATTTTTAACCAATAAACATTAAATTGAAAAACGTAGGGGCTAAAGTTTATAACTGTTGTAGAACAAGTTGTTTTTTAAAATCACAACTATAGTTTAATGTCAAGGGTTATAAACTGAAAAATAATATATTTTTGACTAACTTCACTTGCTCTACACACACACTTGCAGCCTCAGACTAGCTCAGATTAATAATTAGTGGCGATTTCTCAGTCAGACACACCTAAATTGGAAAAAATGACTACTACGGTTGCAATCGAAGTTACTAACTTGTCGAAAAGTTTCAAAGGTAAGCCCGCACTCAAAAACGTATCCTGCACTATCAAAGAAGGTGAAATGGTTGCCATTGTTGGTGCTTCTGGCTCCGGTAAATCTACATTGTTACGCCATATGAATGGTTTGCAAAGTGGAGATTCTGGTAGTGTTGCTATCTTTGGAACAGCTTTACAAAACGACGGACATTTTCATTCAAAAATTAGGTTTTTAAGAAGTCAAATTGGCTGTATTTTTCAGCAATTCAATTTGGTAAATCGCCTAAGTGTAATTGAAAATGTTCTCGTTGGAAATTTGTCACGATTATCCTTAGCACGTTCAATACTTCATCTGTTTACCAAAGAAGAAAAACTGCAAGCACTTGCAGCACTCGAACGTGTGGGAATCCTCGAACAAGCTTACAAACGGGCTTCCATGTTATCTGGAGGACAACAGCAACGAGTGGCGATCGCCCGTTGTTTGGTACAAGGAGCCAAAATCATTCTTGCAGATGAACCGATAGCTTCTTTAGATCCAGAGTCTTCCCGTAAGGTGATGGAATTGTTGGTTGAATTAAATCGACAAAATGGCATTACAGTAGTAACTTCTTTACATCAAATTCAAATAGTACGTAGTTATTACGACCGTGCTATTGCTCTGAGAGCGGGTAAAGTAATGTTTGATGGTGCAACCGTAGAACTGAATAACGCCAAACTCGAAGAAATTTATGGTGCAGCGGTAGAAGAAATCGTCATGAGAGGACACGGCGAATTGCCGTAATTATTGTCCAAGCTAAGAAAAAAAAATGCGTAATAATACTTAACCTAGAAAAATAAATTAGGAATAAACAATGAAGAGACGTTCTTTGCTTCAACGTGTTGGCTTGTTCGCGTTGGTTTTAACTGGTACCATAATTTTCGCTGCTTGTAATTCTAATAACGGTACTCAGCAGACTTTAGATGTCAAAGAAATTAAATTTGGCATTATCTCCACAGAATCCCAGTCTAATCAAAAGCCGCTTTGGGAACCTTTCATTCAAGCAATGGAAAAGGAGATTGGCATTCCCGTCAAGCCATTCTACGTTACCCAGTACTCTGGAGTAATAGAAGCAATGGCTACTGGAGATGTTCAATTAGCTTGGTACGGTGGTAAGTCTTACATTGAAGCTGCAAAAAAATCCAACGCTGAAGCATTCACTCAGACTGTTAACGCTGATGGAACCAAAGGTTACGTATCTCACCTAATTGCCAATAAAGATAGCAAAATTGCTGTTGAAGCAAAAGCATTAGGTGAAAACAAAGGTGATGAGTATGTAATTAAGAATGCTAAAGACCTCACCTTTGCATTCAACGATCCCAATTCCACCTCTGGATTCTTGGTTCCCAGCTTCTACGTATTTGCCAAGAATGGTGTTAATCCCAAAGAAATCTTCAAGCGTTTAATATTCTCTGGTAGTCATGAAGCAACCGCTTTGGCTGTAGCTAACAATCAAGTGGATGTTGCTACCAACAACAGCGAATCTTTGGAGCGTTTAGAAGAAACCAATCCTGAAGGTCGCAAGAAAATAGAAGTAATTTGGACATCAGAATTGATTCCTACTGACCCAATTGCTTATCGCAAGGATTTACCAGAAGAAGTTAAGAAGAAAATTAGAGACTTTTTCTACAACTTTAAGGACGAAAAAATTCTCGGACCATTAGCATGGAAAGAATTTATTCCCGCAGATGATACAGGTTGGAATACAATTCGCGAATTAGAAGTTGCCAAGCAAATTGAAGAAGTTAAGTCTAACAAAGACTTAAAAGAAGAAGAGAAGAAACAGCAACTTGAAGAACTTGACAAGCAACTCAAGGAACTTCAGAAGTAATTATTAGTTAACAATTTGTAATTCATAATTTTAATTATGGATTACGAATCATATTATTTTTGCAAAAAAATCATCGAATCGAAATTAAACCTCTGTGTCCCTCAGTGTAAACCTCAGCGCCCCTCTGCGTTAAAAAGACTTTTAGATAATCTTTAATATTTTCCAATAAAATTATTCACTTAATCTACTTTTATCCATAATGAATCAACAAAAACCCACAGACAATTTTCCCAAAATGATTAATGCTTCTCCTGCTGTAGTAGCAATGTTAGAACAAGAAGCAAAACTAGTTACTAATACTAGAATTTTATTCTTAATTGCGATTATTGCAATTCTGATTTTTTCCGCTGTGCAAAGCGAGCTAAATTTTTTCTTATTTCTTGAGCCAGAACGTAGTGTTAGAATCGCTAACTATATAAAACAGTACTTTCCACCAGATTTTACTTTTTGGAAACTTTATTTAGAAGATACACTGATTACTATATCAATGGGAATTTGGGGAACCTTATTAGCTGCTATTGCTGCAATTCCCCTGTCAATTTTGGCATCAAATAATATTTTTCCCGTGTGGGTAGTTCAACCTACGCGGCGTATTTTAGATGCGATGCGGGCTATCAATGAATTAGTATTTGCACTCATTTTTATCGTCGCTGTTGGTTTAGGACCGTTTGCAGGTATACTAGCGTTATTTATACATACTGCTGGAGCTTTAGGTAAATTATTTTCTGAAGCAGTCGAAGCAATCGAACCAGGTCCGGTAGAAGGAATTCGTGCTACAGGTGCAAGTAAAATGCAAGAAGTAATATATGGAGTAATTCCTCAAGTTATACCCTTATGGACTTCTTTTGCTTTGTATCGCTTTGAGTCCAATGTCCGTTCCGCTTCTGTCTTGGGAATTGTCGGTGCTGGTGGTATTGGTGTTTCTTTGTATCAAAGTTTTGGTTCTTTTGAATATCAAAAAGTTTGTGCAATACTAATTATCCTCATCTTGGCTACTAGTTTGATTGACTTCGCTTCGGCAAAAATTAGGAATTGGTTGGTTTAGATAATTGTAGAGACGCGATATATCGCGTCTCTACATTACGTTTTAGTTTATTCCGAATATTCTTCCATCGAAGGGCAAGAACATACCAAATTGCGATCGCCGAAAGCAGCATCAATCCGCCCTACAGCAACCCAAAATTTATGTTCTCTTGTCCACGGAGCGGGATAAGCAGCTTGTTCACGGGTGTAGGGATGATTCCATTCACCGACAATTAAACTTTGGGCGGTGTGGGGTGCATTTTTCAACAGATTATCTTCAGCATCCACTTCACCCGCTTCGATTTGGGCTACTTCCTCACGAATGGAAATCATCGCATCGCAGAATCGATCTAATTCCTCAAGAGATTCGCTTTCAGTAGGTTCTACCATCACTGTACCAGCTACGGGCCAGGATACTGTAGGAGCATGAAAACCATAATCCATCAAGCGTTTGGCGATATCATCAACTTCGATATTTGCCGATTTTTTCAAAGAACGTAAATCCAAGATGCATTCGTGAGCAACTAAGCCATTTTTACCTGCATACAACACGGGATAGTGTTTTTCTAACCTTTTCGCCATGTAATTGGCATTTAATATCGCGACTTTAGTTGCTTGAGTTAAACCCGAAGCACCCATCATCACGATATACATCCAGGAAATCACCAAAATACTAGCGCTACCCCAAGGTGCTGCGGAAACTGCACCTTGCGATTTTGGATTTTGGATTTTG
>JBHJOU010000975.1:0-2163 GCA_050329355.1 Rivularia sp. (in: cyanobacteria) | reverse complement strand
GAAATTCGTTCTACCAATTCTTGAATCTTTCCGGCGCTCTTATTCTTATCAAAATATTGGGAAGGCTGTAGAAACGTCTTAGTATAGTTGCAGCAACTATTAACAGGTAAAAAACGAGTGAAATTAGATTCAAGTAAGCGACTTTGCTACGCTAAACATAAATTACCCTAAAAATATGCCATGACTCTCAGCGAAATTTTACCTACAGTTAACCAGCTATCACATCAAGATAAACTACGACTAATCCATTTTCTCCTGTTAGCTGTTGCTAAAGAAGAAGGGTGTAACTTAGAAACAAGTGACGCAGAGAATACGCTCTTGAATCAACTCGCTTCAACCAGTGCCACCGTTTGGTCGCCTCAAGCATCGGATAAGTCAATGCAAGCCTTATCAGACCTGTTAGCAAAAGCTTCATAAGAATCCAATGCTTGAAGGTCAGCGTTTTTCATTCACGGAAAGAAGTGATAGTTTTGGGAAAGTCAGCACCATGCCCTATTTACCATTGACTCTTAGGAATGGTAATAAATCTCTAGAAGTAATGGCATTATTAGATACAGGTGCAAGTGTGAATGTTTTACCTTATAAAATTGGGTTACAACTAGGTTACGTTTGGGAAGAACAAACCGTACAAATAGCCTTAAGCGGAAATCTGGGTGATAGTGAAGCACGGGGGTTAGTTTTACCGGGGAAAATTGCTAACTTTACACCGATATTGCTGGCATTTGCTTGGACTCAATCAAACAATGCACCTGTCATCCTTGGACACCTGAACTTTTTTGCAGAATTCAACGTGTGTTTTTATCGGCATGAATTAATTTTTGAAGTTTGTCCTAAAGACTAGGAGATAGACAATTAACCTTCCCACTTGGACGGAAAACATTATTTATCTAAAACTATTATTATTCCAACCCTTACAACGTTTCTATTAAAATCTTGGAAAGGATACCAGCCCACCAGCAACTGGAAAAATCTGGCGGAAGAGTAGGCGCTGCTACTCGTTCACTGTGTTATCCCACGAGCAATTTTTGTAGCAGTGCCTACTCCCGCCTGATTAGCGAAGCGGTTTTCAGTTGCGTCTCCGCTTTTGGCTTGTTCTTAAATAGATGGCTAAGAAACCGGGTAATGGGGTTTAAATTTAAGAGATATGATCTTCATGCATCGGCTGCATAATAGGTGTTAGCGTTCCAATCCCCGATTCTTTTTCTTACCAGCTTGTTTTTGCTGCAACCTTTGAACCCGCAAACGCTCCAATAGTTCTAAATTCCAATCATTTGCTTTCGGGTGCGCTATGGTTGTCTGCGGTAGTAATTCTTTTATTGCTTGTGCAGTAGAGCGTCCTGCCGAGTCGTTATCGTAGGCAGCGGTAATAGCTCTCACTTCCCTAAGAAATTCTAACGGCAGGCTTAATGGGCTATCTACTGCCATATACATGGTTCTTTCGGATGGCATACCGGAGCGTTCATTTAGCCCAATCTTGGCGCACGAGAGCGCTTCAATAGGAGATTTACAGAGGACTACTTTTTGTACTTCATCCCCTGGCTTACCACCCAAATGGAAGTAAAACCATCCTTCTCTCCGTTTTGAATTGGGCGCGTATCCCATAAAAGAATTATCTTCTCCCCGCGTCCCCCGTAGAAATGCACCTAGAGAGGTAGTTTCTCCATTCCTATATTGCGTTTCCACTCCCACCGGAAGCTCCCGCATTGTAAAGACGGCATTTTGCTGGTCATCAGCATATAGCCATCCCTTTTGGTTAAGTCCAATAATAAAATTTTCAGGCAATCCGCGTTTTTGTACCAAATAATCTTGTACGGATAGCCACTTTGATTCATCCGGGTTTGGTGGCTCAAAAGTTGGTGCGGGTTCTTCTTGGACAATTTTAGTAGCTTGTTTTTCTACCAAAGCTTTGCTAGCACGCAGCATTCCCTCTTCCCCAAATTGGTCGTGTAACCAGGCGACAGAAGACCTAAAATTGGAATTGTTAACGTGCATGACTAAATCAATAGCCCCACCGCCACCTTTTTCTTCTGTAAAGTCGTACCACTTAGAATCATTAATACCGATAACTCTTCCCAAGCCCTTCCAACGATTTTCTCCAATGTCCGCTTTATCAAGTCCTAA
The DNA here is from genome assembly GCA_050329355.1 of Rivularia sp. (in: cyanobacteria). Classification (GTDB taxonomy): domain Bacteria; phylum Cyanobacteriota; class Cyanobacteriia; order Cyanobacteriales; family Nostocaceae; genus Rivularia. The sequence goes on along the minus strand of JBHJOU010000975.1, from coordinate 42 downwards.
ATTCCATGCTACTTCCTCTAGGGGCAAGTCCCTTAATTTGTC
>JBHJOU010000696.1:0-2476 GCA_050329355.1 Rivularia sp. (in: cyanobacteria) | reverse complement strand
ACATCGGCAGAAGACAGGTAAATTTTCCCTTCACTGCTGCTCAAAACATTATTAAATAATTGCTTTAAGTTGCGTAAAACTGTTACCCGATGTTTTTTAATCTCCGTATTACTATTTAAAAGATGCCAGAACACTTGGTCTGCTTCATCAATGATGACAACTGCATTTGACCAATCATCCGGGTCAAATCTTGCCGACGATTGTTTATGCATAGAATCGACACATACCCCAAACCCCAACATTCCCCCAATCTCTGATGTTTTAAGTTCTGTAACATAATCAATCCCAAAGCGATTACATAACGCTTCCCCCAGCTGTACGCGGTGGGTTAACACCAAAACTTTTTGCGATTGCTCTTGGGCGAGAGCCACCTGGTCCGCCAACCATTCGGTTTTACCAGTACCTTTGGCTGCTTTGATTACAATTAATTTGGCGTGGTCGGGTACGGACAATTTACCAATAAACCGCTGTGACATCTCTACGTCAGGCGGATAGGTCAAAAGGGTATATAGGTTAACTTGCCATTTTGAGAGGGGTTGAGCGGCGTTGTAGAGCGCGTCAAATGCCTCTTTACCCCTGGCGGCGATAAAATCATCAACGCCCTTCTCTCCCCCTGCTGGTAAATCAATTATTTTTACTTGACAACCGCTTTTTATAAGCAAACGTGCCGTTTTATAAATTGCTTGTCTTACCCGGTTCACGGTTTCTGGCTTGCTGTCACGATCAAAGCAAATGTAAAATTCTCTGTCTGGGGTACAAAAGAATTCCAAATCTGGAATTAAAAACGGTTTATCCGGCTTGGGCGCGTAGCCATCCGTAGGAGGGCAGCTTTGCGCGTTGTCCTCCGAGTGCTGCCTGCTGCCTTCTTCAAGATTATTAGCAGCGTCCCAGGAAGGCGTATTGAGGGCTTCGGGCTTCATTTTAGTACCAAAACCCTTTCCTCTACTGCCTTCTGCCTCCTGCCTCCTGCCTTCTTCATTTTTGGGATTGCGGTAGCCACCGTTAACCCCAGGAAGAGAAATAGCAGCATACCCGGCAGTTAGTAACGCCCCTGCCTTCTTAGCGCCTTCACATAAGGTGATGGGTACGTTGTTCTTCCACACCCAATACCAGAAACCCTTCGGATTTTGTTTATCTTCTTCACTGATAGCAATACCACACTGCTCACTGACTTTCTCCCAAATCGCATCTGGGACGTAAAGTAAGAACACCCGCGTTGGTTCTAGGGGAGGATGTTCGTATTTGATGACTTTGTTAATTTTCTTTAAGTCATTTCTGGGGGAATTGGGCTTGAAGCATCCCCACTGCATCTCCTTCCAGTCGTTTAAGGGGTCAACGCCGTTGCACCACCAGCCCCCATACTCAATGTGGCTATATCTTTTTAAGTCAAAGTCCCGCAAGCGCCCGTCATTACGGCGGGAGATATTGGGGCTGTAAAGCAAATAATCATAAGGCGTATTGCCTTCTAATGATTTGACGTTGAGCCGGATAATTCCTTCGTCTACGGCGCTACTGAGCCATTCAGCAAGGTGGGAATCTTCTATATAGCGCTCGAATTGGAAGTATGGCAAGCTTTCTGGAGAATGCGTTGCCGTGGTGGAAATTTCGCGATAGCGAAGCGAGTAAGCAAGCAGATCGCGTTCAGTTGTTTCTTGTCCCCGTGTCCCCGTGTCCCCGTGTCCCCGTGTCGGTAAATGCGTGGTATTTTGTTTATTTTCGTCAAATTCGTGGGTAAATGCCATTTTTTGTATTCTCCGATGATTTTTTTCTTTTGTTCATCGGAGCTACTTGCTTTTTTAGGGGTGGGGTGTGGTACGAGATTGACTCATAACTTAGTAACCATTCCCCCTAAATCGAGTATTAGGACTAAACCAGCAGAACTAAAATGGGGTGCTATCCGAGTCGGCAGAACTGATAAATTTTCTTTGGGTGTTAAAGATTTAATAATTTTTTTGCGATCGCTTCGGCTTGAAAAAATTATTTCTGACTTTCTTGAGAACTGGTGTAACCCATATAAGATAAGCATCTTGACTAAAATAAACACCGTTTTTTCAAATTCTGTCAATTGATATCACCTGAAAATAGTTTTGCAAGGGCGACCCAATCCCTTAGACATTGTTAAATTGGAATTGCTTTTTCTCGGTTGGTTGCTTGTCCCCGTTTCTAGTACATGACTTAATAACAATGCCTATATGAGGTGAACAGCCGCGTATATGTTGATTAACAATGTCAGTGAATGAAGCAAGCAGCAACCGATTTCCTACAACCTTTAGTCGCCGCATTTTACTCCAAGCGCGTGTTGGAGCAGTCAAGTTTTCCCCTAAAGAGGTGGACCACGAAGGAATTTAAAAAGCAGTTTATGACTGAAAATTAAAGCATTCACGACAATATCCTCCTGATTGGAGGCATCTAGCTATTTATATTTCTCCCATTAATACTCGTGGCGGCTCTAATCTTGCACTAAATCGTTTTTTTC
>JBHJOU010000433.1:0-6039 GCA_050329355.1 Rivularia sp. (in: cyanobacteria) | reverse complement strand
CCGATATATAAACGGTTGTTGGTGCTGGTAATCCATCCGCAGAACTGTTCCCACGCAGAAGCGCTCTCGCGTCTTTGTAATGTGGTTGTCATGGTTCGGATAATTGCTATTTTTTTATGATTTAGTAGGTCTTTCGACCCATGTACTTATACTAAAGCAAATATTTCAGTTTGTAAAGCGTTTTCATAAAAAAAGTCGCAGATGCTGCAAAGTTAGGTCTATTTATTCTTGAAAAAGCCTACTGTATAAGGATAAAGAGCTAATACGGAGAAAAATAAATTCTCATTAATTAAATTAATAAATTAGAGAGAGTCGCCGCATTAATCAAGTTTAAGATTTGATGCAGCTTGTTCAATATCGAGAGTCAAATACTTATCGAGGGGCATATACATCCAATAAAGAGAGATTTGTGGGTCTTGGCTAGTTTTCTGAAAACCCATTGCTAATGCTAGACTTTGGGCGGACGGATGAATCGTCAAGGTATACAAATCGCAAAGATTGGGGAAATCTGCTTGCATATTGATTAAAGTTTGGCGAGCATCCTTTAATAATTGACATAGATTATCGTGCTGTTGATAGTTCGGATCGATTTGAAAGCTGCGAATAAAAACAGAAGTACAATCTGCATCTCCAGGTGTTGCGATATTAAAAGGATCGGTTTGGCTAGCAGTACTTAGGTGCAGACTTTTGCTCGGAGGTAGAAAGAAATTCTCCTCAGATTCGCAAGCTACAGGATAAAGAATGCAAATACCAACGGGGTTTTGGGTATCGCAGCGACGTAAAACCCGCATTCCTTTTGAATATTGTTTAGCCCAATTACGCAGTATTTTGGCTATTCTGTGGGGTGCAGCGGTAGTTTTTTTGTTCATCCAGTCGTAGTTGCTGGCTAAAAAAGTCGCAGCGGGTATAGCGTCAGTGCGGGGATTAAAGCTATCGGTAACAAGCTCTGCTGACTGAGTAGGTTTTGTAGATTGATTGATATCTGGTAATGGGGAACAGATACGAATACAAATATTATTGCCGTCGAATTCCTTTTCAATCAATCCTAGAGCCACTAACTTATCTATCATCATTCCCGCTGCACGTTCGCTTCCTCTATCTTCTTGGGCGTAAAATAGCTCGTTGGCTTCGCGGTGAGTACAAGAAACAAAACCTTTAGGTAAATCCAGTTCTGTTAAAGGTTTGACAACAATTCCCAATTCTTGTTGCTGCTTGAGCAGTAAATAAGCCCATAACTTTAGAAAACATTCAGATCGACGGCGTGTTAAACCCACTTTTCCTTTCAAAATAGAAATATACTTAAGCCGATGTTCGATAGAAAACCACTGATCAATACTCAGCAAATCCCTCACCGCAGCACTCCCCGGTAAATTTTTCTCAGAATAAAGTCGCAATACAGTCATTATGAATCGATTAACCGTACTGTATTGCTTAACTTAAGAAAAACTTCACCTCACTTCAGGGAAATTCTGGAAACTTCAATGGTTTTTATGGGATTGCTGCTCAATCATTGCAAATTCAGAATCCCAACCATAACAATGCTGCTAAGAACTTAAAAGGAGATAAATGATGAGTGTTTTACTTTTAGAGCAGTATAAAAAAATTACATCTACCCAAAGAAGTAAATTTTACAACAGAAAAACCAAATCGGAAAATACACAGCCTGTATCTAAACTTGATTTAATGCAAGCTGTAATTGAAAGTTTTCTTGACGGAATTTTTATCCTGACAATACAAGGTGAGTTAGTTCATGCTAACGAGGGTGCGCTTCATATTTGTCAGCAACTAAGTGGAGGTATTGATAAATTTCAAGTCCCCGATGAAATTCAACGTATTTGTCAGTCTTTAATTGAAAGTCGCCAATTATTTCCTGATCAAAACATATCAATTGAGTCAGAAATTGAGACATATAAATCAGTCAAAATAAGGATTCGCGCTCGCTGGTTACAATCAAATGAAAGTAATGAGAACTACTTATTAGTTACTTTAGAAGACCGTAAACAAACTAATCAAAGTATAGCGATTTCTGAAGCTATAAAATATGGTTTAACCGAAAGAGAATCTCAAGTTTGGTTATTGCGTCGAGCTAATTATTCTTATCAAGAAATTGCCGAGGAGCTTTATGTTACAATTAATACCGTTAAAAAACACTTAAAAAATATTTACGCCAAACAACAGGAGACAGTTATTAATAAAGAATTTTATAACTGTTAATTAAATGGTATTACACCTAACTTTTTTCTGACTTCATCTAAAGGAGTTGCCCAATCAGATTCAATATCCCAATCAATTAATTTTTTCGCCATTTTTCCATTTTTGATAGTATAAATAACTTCTTGTAAATTACATTTATGTATTAGTAAACCAGCTAATACGAGTATGGCACTAGAAGGGCGAAAAACTTGAGAACGAGTAAAAGCTTGTAATATGAATTCATCATTTTTAGATGGAGAAAGCCCGGTAACAACGTGCCAAATGTCGTGAGTGCGCTGTATCCAATCTCCAGATTGTAGCGGTTCAAAACCATTTTCATCGAAAAACCGGGCTACTTCTCTACCCAAAGTACCTTCAGGAAGTTGACGTAATTCTGACAAATTAATGTCTAATTCTCGTCCAGGATAAATCTGGGGATTTATCGTTTGAGCCATCTTTAAAATAAAGCCGAGATTTCCTTTATCCATAGTTTAATTGTCAAATTTATTTTAGATTTTAGATTTTATTTTTCCTGGTTAAGACGGTCAAATTCGCTGTTGAATCTAAAATTAATGGGGAGATAGTTGGGTATGTATCTATTTTACAAAAATTACTTTTGAAGCAAAGTACCCATAAGGGTACCTTTTTATTTATATAATTTGTATTTAGAGTCAAAATATTGCAATATATGTATAAGATTCTGATTATTTTTAGACTTTTTATTTATCTTTACATTATCTTTCATGAGATTTTCTAATTCCCGCACAGTTACCTATAGCCCTGCATACACTATAGTTCCTACCTACGAATGTTTTAACAGATGCACTTACTGCAATTTTCGTAGCGACATCGGGAAAAGTCCGATGCTTTCTTTATCAGCAGCAAAAGATATTTTCAAAAGACTCCAAAATCAAGATGTTTGTGAAATATTAATATTGAGTGGAGAAGTTCATCCACATTCATCACGTCGCAAAGAATGGTTTAACCGAATTTATGATTTGTGCGAATTAGCGTTATCAATGGGTTTTTTACCCCATACAAATGCAGGAATTTTAAGCTTTGAGGAAATGAATAAGCTAAAGAAAGTTAACGTTTCAATGGGATTAATGTTGGAACAGCTAACACCAACTTTATTGCAAACAGTTCATAAACACGCACCAAGTAAATTACCAGAATTGCGTTTACAACAATTAGAGTGGGCTGGTGAATTAAAGATACCTTTTACAACCGGATTATTATTAGGAATTGGAGAGACAGAACAAGATTGGTGGCATACATTAGCAGCCATATCTCAACTGCATCAAAGTTATAAAAATATTCAAGAAGTTATCTTACAACCGCACAGTCCGGGAAGTCAACAAAGTTTTGATTTTCCACCTTTTAATCCACATCAACTACCACAAGTAATAGCTCAAGCACGGCAAATTTTACCAGCAGATATTACAATTCAAATTCCACCAAACTTAGTTAAAGATCAGCAATGGTTACTTGCTTGTATAGAAGCAGGTGCGAGAGATTTAGGAGGAATTAGTCCCAAAGACGAAGTAAACCCCGATTATCCGCATATTCAAGAAAAAGAGTTGCGGAAAATATTAGAGCCAGCAGGTTGGGATTTGGTAGCGAGATTACCTATTTATCCGCAATTTGATCAGTGGTTGTCGGGGGAATTGAAAGTGAATGTGAAAAAGTGGAGGAAGAGTTTGGATTTAATTACTAATATTTCTTCTGCTCCTGCATCAAAGCAGTTTTGACATTCTCATATTCAGCTTCAATTTGATCAATTTGCTCTTTTACTTCCTCCCACATTTCATTTACTAATATTATTTCCAATTCCGCAGATAAAGCTGCTAAATTAGTTGCTCCTAATGTTGCACTACTAGAAGACATGGTATGAACTAATCGTCGAAGGCTTTGAAAATTATTATTACTTAAAGCAACTTGAATATCTTGTAACAATTTTGGAGTTGCTTCTAAATAATTATCAATAGTTTCTAATAAAAATTCTTGAGGATTCACAGCACAATTAAAATTAGCTATACGATAGATTTCTTGTAGTGCTGTAGTGTCGATGGATTCTGCTCGATCAATCTTGGTTACTTTGTTAAGCTCTTCTTTATTCGGTTGACAATTAACAAGTACTTGCATCAGTTGTTCAATGCGAAAAGGTTTAGCAAGAAAATTATCTATACCAGATGCTAAATCTTTTTTTTGTTCCCTTAACATTACACTTGCGGTTAATGCAATAATTCGGGGACGTATTGAGGGTTCCCACTCTTGACAAATATGCTGTATAGCGGTGATACCATCCATTTGAGGCATTTGCATATCCATCAATACGACATCGTAGGGCTGACGGCGCATTGCTGCAAGTGCTTCTAAGCCATTATTTGCAACATCTGCTTGATAACCCATTTGCTCTAACATTAAAGTTATCATTCTTTGATTGGTTGTGTAGTCTTCTACTAATAGTATCTTCAACGGATTTTTTTCGGCAATTGTAGTATTAATGATAATTTCAGATGGTTTTGTTTTAGTTCCCCATTCTTGGTGTAATTGTGTTTTAATTACGCAAGTAGTGATAGTAAAGTAGAATGTACTGCCTTGATTTGGCTCACTTTCAACCCAAATTTGACCACCCATTAATTCACTCAATTGTTTACAAATAGCCAGCCCTAAACCTGTACCTCCATATTTTCTATTTATAGAGGAATTTACCTGACTAAAGGCTTTAAATAAACGATTAATTCGATTGCTTGGTATTCCAATTCCAGTATCTTTAACTGCAAACTGTATTTCGCAATTATTTTTTTCATTACCAATAATTTGACGCTCCCGACTTGTTACGAAAAGTTCGATACTTCCGGTTTCAGTAAATTTAATAGCATTGCTTAGTAAATTAATCAAAATCTGCCTTAGTCGGCTAATATCCCCGACAATAACTTGAGGAAGTTCGGGGTTATGATGAAAAATAAGTTCTAATTGTTTTTCTTTTGCTTGGGGTAATAATAAGGAAATCGCTTGTTCAATACAACTATTTAAATGGAAAGGTTCTTGCTCAAATTCTAGTTTGCCGGATTCAATTTTGGAAAAATCAAGGATATCATTAATAATTTCTAGTAAAGATTTAGCACTATGAAAAATAGTATCAATAAATTCTTTTTGCTGTTCTGATAATTGAGTATTTAATAATATATCAGTCATGCCAATTATCGAAGCAACTGGAGTACGTATTTCATGGCTAACCATTGCTAGAAATTCTTGTTTTGCAACTTCAGCTTGTTTACGTTCGGTCATATCTCGTAGAATATAAACGTAACCTTGATAATGTTCAATTTCTGTCTGAACTTTCGAGCATGAAAAAGCTACTGGAATTATTTTTCCACTTTGAGTTTTGCAAACTGTTTCTACTTCTTTAACTAAAGGAGTTATCGGACTAAATAAAGGTGTTTGAACGTTTCCTCTTTGTGCTATTTCTTCTTTCCAATTGTCAACTTCTTGTAAAATACTAGAAATAGATTGACCGCAAATTTCTGTTTCATCATATTCTAATAAAATTTGTCCAGTACGATTGATATTTTTAATTTTTCCTGATGGTGTTGTTACTAATAAAGCATCTCCCATGGATGTAACAATTTGGTCAATATATAGTTTAGAAGCAGTCAAAGTATCCAGTAAAAGATTAGCTTCATTTGTACTTTGAACTAAAGATTGTTCCAAAAGCATTGCTTCTGTAACATCTTCAATTATTATCAATAGTTCATTACTAATTTGATTATTTTTGATATTATTACCAATACAAATATCAATATAAATTGGATTTAGTGTTTGTTGAGTCCGAATCACTCC
>JBHJOU010000094.1:0-7288 GCA_050329355.1 Rivularia sp. (in: cyanobacteria) | reverse complement strand
CTTGGTGATGGTGATTTGCTTTGATTGAGTAAAATAGCCACAAGTAACAGCGCTAAAGCATGATACATCTGATAGCGAGCGCCGACTTCAAAAATATCTAAAGCGCGATCGCTAAGTTTTTCTTTCAAAGCGTGAGAAGCGAAAGCACCAGCAGCTACGGATAAACCAGCGAATAAAGCTGCTAGGCTGATAAATATTTTTGTCATGTTACTGATTTTATCGCAGGGAGAGAAAAAGTTAGGAGTTAGGAGTTTTGAGTTAGGAGTTTTGAGTTAGGAGTTTTGAGTTAGGAGTTTTGAGTTTTGAGTTAGGAGTTTTGAGTTTTGAGTTAGGAGTTTTGAGTTAGGAGTTTTGAGTTTTGAGTTAGGAGTTAGGAGTTTTGAGTTAGGAGTTAGGAGTTTTGAGTTAGGAGTTAGGAGTTTTGAGTTTTGAGTTTTGAGTTAGGAGTTTTGAGTTTTGAGTTAGGAGTTTTGAGTTAAGAATTACCAATTACCAATTACCAATTACCAATTACCAATTACCAATTACCAATTACCAATTCCCTATTTTAAATATCAAAATGATAAGAAACTGCACCATCTTCACTTACTTTGAAATTAGCATTAAATTGCTTGGCTTGGTCGTCTAGGAATTGTCTAGCAGTGGCTGGTGGTAGCTGGGATTGCATTGCAAAGCCTAAAACTGTGATGCGTCCTTCATTTTCGGCTATCATGCGATAAAACATCGATTGCAAGTGAAGATTCATTTGTTGCGCGATCGCGTTTTCTTCTTTTTTCCCTTGACGACGCATTCCCAAAGCTAACCATCCACCCAAAACTAAGCTGGGTAAACCAAATATCATCCCATTCAGGGCTGTCGTATTTAGAAGAGTTACTGCTTGATGGTTAACAAAATCTTGTTCGCTATAAGTACCAGGCGGTATTTGCTTATACATTAAATCTTTATCTCTCATTGCCTGGCCTGATATTGTCATTAGCATAAACCCTAATGTAATCAACCAACCGGCAGCTAACTTCTCAGCAGTTTTCATAAGATTTTGAAAGTTTTGAGTTTAAAAACGATTCTAACCTTACTTCCATCAAAGCTTCCAGTCTTAAATCATCAAATTATCACTCGTTGAACCAAGAAGTTAGGTTTCTAAAAGAAACCCGACTTCTGAACCCTAATTACTATTTACTGGGGTAAGAAGTCGGGTTTTTGATCAAAACCCGACTTCTAATAGCCGGAAGTTACGTTAATACAACGTTTCCATAATTTAATTAAAACAAAACAAAATTAAAATAAATGCACCCGACAATCTAAAGATGAAAGTGATAATAAACGCCACCGTCTCGACTATGGTCAAAGGTAGCATTAAATTCCTTGGCTTTGGAATCTAAGAATAATTTGGCTTCTTCTCCTGTGATTTCGGCTTCTTTAGCAAAGCGTAATAAGGAAATTTGTCCTCTTTGTTCTTCAACAAGACGATAAAAGGTAGATTGAAGATGACTCATTAGCTGTTTTTGATGTTGCTGACGCAATCCCAATATCAGCCAGGTTCCAAATCCGACACCAGATAAACCCAAAGCTAAACCAGCAAAGGCTTGATCTGCGATTTCTTGTTTTTGCTCTTGAGTCTCTTGATTATTAGTCGATAATGCCTCCACAGTTACGTGCATGAGAAGAATAGATCCGAATGAGAGTAGCAAACCAGCGGAAACTTTTGTGAGAAACTTCATAGAAACACGACAAGATGTAATATCTTGCCGCGATCTTAACCTTAGTTACGCGCAGCTTCCAGTATACGGGAAAAGTAAAAGCGGGTGCGTGTCATGGCTTGACGTTGGATGCTAAAGCCGTTTTTTTGCAAAAAATCGACAATATCGGCTTCACGATGCTGATATGCACGGGTAGTTTTACTCGGTCCTGGAAATAAACTACCAATTTTCTTTAAAATAACCAAAGCAAAGGTTTTAGGTGCGAAACTGAGAATTATTCGCTCTGTAGCGGTACTGCATAAATGAGATATCATTTCGTTGGCTTTTTCTTGAGGATAATGAATCAACACATCCAAGCAAACAACCGTATGATAGTTACCACTCAAGGCTTCTAAGTCTTGCACTGCGAAAGTTGGATTATCAGCGTTTCCTAAAATTTGCTCGGCTCGCTCTTTTCCTTCTTCGACCATTTTTTCGGAAATATCGCTGGCGTAAACCTTGGCTCCGGCTTGAGCTAAAGGTATGCTCAAACTACCAACACCACATCCAGCGTCGCATATTGAGATTTCTGACAAATTTTCATCGGCTTTTAACCAACTAAGTACCGTATCTACGGTTTTTTGATGTCCCTTGCGGATATCAAGCTGAACTGTGTTTACTTCACCATTGCCGTAAATGCGTCTCCAACGATCAAAGCCGGTGGAATTGAAATATTCTTTAACAATGGTCTTATCGTCTACTACGTTCATAGATTTATATAATTTAATATTTAACGATTGCAATTTCAGAAAATGCTTATTATCGGTACAATACACCAATTGAGGACGATAAAACGCATAAAAAAGCAGAAAAAAGCAGAAAACCACAAATCTGTAGCGGTAGCTTTGTGGTTTGTTGTGAAATATATTCAGTTTTATCTCAATACTGTTTAAGGTAATAGCCGTTGCCAAGTTAATTCTTTAGTTGATTCGTCGTAATTCCAACGTAACAAATTACTCGCATGAGCGCCTTCAATTCCCGATAAACCTATTGCTTGTCGCGGTGCGGATGTTGCCAGTGCGATCGCAGTTTCGACATCACATATTCCCCATTTCACCAAATTTTGTACTCCTACGAGCAGTGGTAAAGTAGTTCCCGATAAAGTTCCATCTACTAACCGTGCAGTACCATCAGTAACTGTAATTTCTCGACTATCCCAAGGATAAGTTCCATCTGGTAATCCTAAAGGAGCCAAAGCATCGCTGACTAAGAAAAGTCCTTTAGTATAATCGCTTGCTCGTAACAGTAAATCGATCATCATTGGTGAAATGTGCTTACCATCGGCTATAAAACCACACATAACTTGTTTGTGGGTAATAGCAGCAGCTAATAAACCAGGTTGCCGGTGATGTAACGGTGGCATCGCATTGAAAGCATGAGTAACCATCGTCGCACCAGCATTAAAGGCGCTTTGGGCTTGTTCTGCGGTGGCTTGAGAGTGTCCTAAACTAACGGTGATACCCTGTTGACACAAATCAGAAATTACTTCGTTCTCAGCATCCAATTCCGGTGCTAAAGTAATTATTTTAATCATCTCTGTGAAATCCCCTATAACTCTCCTCACTTCTGCAAGTGATAAATTTAATAGATACTCTTGAGGATGTGCGCCGCGTTTTTCGGGATGCAAAAATGGTCCTTCTAAATGCACTCCCAAAACCTTCGCTCCCGAAGTTTGATTTTGCATAAAATCACAAATAACTTTAAGAGAACGTTGAATATTTTCTACAGAAGTTGTTACTAAAGTAGGTACAAATGCATCAACACCGCTATTCCAAAGATAATCGCAAATTTTTGGTAAATTACCGGCATTTTCTGCATTTAATTCGGGAAACGCAGTTCCCAATCCACCGTTAATCTGTAAATCCACACCACCCAAAGAAAGGCGATCGCCCTCGGCATCCAATACCTGTAAATTAGTCAGGGGAACCCGTTTAATGATTTTATCCATCGGCACTATTTGTTCAATAATCCCATCACGGTTAATAAACAACATTTGTCTATCTTTGTAACCGGGAACCAGAGCATTAATTATATTTAATGGAGTAGCAAAATTGCTTAGTGTTTTTAGATTCATGGGATTTACGAGATATTAGTTAAAGCTGATTCGATTTTGATAGAAACTAGCACTATTAATCAAGAATAAAAATATCATTTTTGGTAATTGGTAATGGGTAATTGCGAATTGGGAATGGGTAATTGGGCATGGGAGGTAGACAAAGGAACAATTTAGAATTTTAATTAGTTATAACTCCCAACACTTCAACTCCGCTCAGTGCAAGCTCCTAATTCCCTCAATCCATTAGCGCAGCGTGTCCGCAAGGACATAATCCAAAATCCAAAATCCAAAATCTAAAATTGCTTATGACTCCCTTAATCGGCATTATCATGGGTAGCGACTCCGATTTACCCACCATGAATGCGGCGATCGCAATTTGTGCAGAATTTGACGTGACTACTGAAGTTGCGATCGTCAGCGCTCATCGTACTCCACACCGCATGGTGGAATATGCTCAGTCTGCGGTTTCTCGCGGAATTAAAGTGATTATTGCTGGAGCCGGTGGTGCGGCACATCTTCCCGGTATGGTTGCCGCTTTAACCCCGCTTCCGGTAATTGGGGTTCCGGTTGCCAGTCGTTATTTAAAAGGTGTCGATTCTTTACATTCTATCGTGCAAATGCCAGCAGGTATACCAGTCGCAACTGTGGCTATCGGTAATGCCAAAAATGCTGGACTTTTAGCCATACAAATACTCGCTACTCATCAACCAGATTTACTCGAAAAAGTGATTCTATATCGTCAAAATCTCCGGGATTCGGTGATTGCAAAGCAAGAAAAGTTAGAACAATTAGGCTACCAAAAATATTTAGAACAGATGTAAAACCTTTGTAAAACTTATACAAATTGCGATTAGAGAAAAAGGTACTCAAACTAACTTCCCCGCACAGGTATTTTTACTATTTTTTTATTTATTCAATTAAAAAATTGATTAAAAAAATAAATTGTAAATCCCAAATTCATGCATTAAAAAAAAAGACCAAAAATAATTATTTACATTTCTTATAAAAAATTCATCTTATTCTACGTAAGTAGCGAGATGATTTTTCGTATCAAAAAGCAATAATTACCATATTTATTTGCAATCATAAAATTATGATATATTGACAAAAGGCTGATTCCAACGGTGATTTAGAGCTTCAATAACTGCCACAAATGACTTAAAATACTAAAAAATAGTAACAACAGTTACAGAATTTATAAACAGTGTCCTGTAAATTTTGTTTTCTAACCGTTGTAACTTTTTTAAAGGCAGCAAGTTCCCAAATGAAAAGGCTTTTAGATAAACATCAAATCATTAAAGAATTGATGAGGCTACTTGAGAGGTTTCCAAAAATACATAATAATAATGTTTAATAATCTTTCAAGAAAAACTAGTTGCAGCGACAGATGTATCATTGCTTTGTTGACTGTTAACTAGATTGTTTGATTTTCTAGTTGTTTAATAGCCTTTTCGAGGAACATCTTTCATAGGTATAAGAAACAAACATAAATTACCGAAGAGCAAATGATGCGATTCGGGAAAATGATGTTTTTTGATATCGAGTCTAGCTAACAAGCTGATTGTTAATTAGCTAGTTTCGACTTAGTAGTGGGATTGTTTTACCATAAAGAAAGCGGTGTTTTTCCAGTCAAGGAAAATTAAGGAAGTTTTGGAGTGAAGATGCAAAAACTAACGCGAAAAAGAAATAATCGAAAAAGTCGAATAGGTAATTCAAAACAGCTACGAAGCGCTACACACAATAGCTCATTTGTCAAACAAGTAGAGCGAGGAATTAAAGGTTTAAACCCTAGTTTGCGTGCTTCTTTACCTATTGCAGGCTTAATTGTATTGGCTTGGAGTTATGCCGCAGTTGCTCAAGCTCCTGCTGCCGAAGGACCAACCACAGCGGAACTCAAAGTTGCATTAGATACGCTTTGGGTGGCAATTGCCGCATTTTTGGTCATCTTCATGAACGCGGGTTTCGGAATGTTAGAAACCGGAATGTGCCGTCAGAAAAACGCTGTCAATATTCTCACTAAGAACTTGATTGTGTTTGCTTTGGCTACTCTGGCATTTTGGGTAATTGGGTTTGGTATCATGTTCGGTGATGGAACCCCATACTTTGGTTTAAATGGGTTCTTGCTGCAAGGTGCCGATAACAGCCCTGCTGTAGGAGATGCTGCGTATCAAGGTGTTTTCAGTTCTCTGAGCTGGGCTGGTGTTCCCTTATCCGCAAAATTCTTATTCCAATTAGCATTTGCTGGAACCGCTGCGACAATTGTATCTGGAGCCGTAGCCGAACGAATCAAGTTTATTGACTTCTTAATTTTCAGCTTGTTACTAGTTGGTATTGCTTACCCAATTACCGGACATTGGATTTGGGGTGGTGGCTGGTTAGCCGACGCAGGTTTTTGGGATTTTGCAGGTTCGACAGTTGTACACTCAGTCGGTGGTTGGGCAGCTTTGATGGGAGCAGCCATACTTGGCCCTCGTATTGGTAAGTATAGCGACGGCAGAACCAATGCCATACCTCCGCATAACTTAAGCATAGCGACCTTGGGATGTTTGATTTTATGGTTAGGCTGGTTTGGTTTCAACCCCGGTTCGACAATGGCTGCTGATGCAAATGCCATTGCTCATATTGCTTTGACTACTAACTTAGCTGCTGCTGCTGGTGGAACTGTGGCTTGCTTTGTAGCTTGGGGTTATTTAGGTAAGCCAGACTTATCGATGATCATCAACGGTATTTTGGCTGGCTTGGTAGGTATTACTGCACCTTGTGCTTGGGTAAACTTGGGTAGTGCGGTAATTATTGGTGCAATTGCCGGAGCTTTGGTAGTATTTTCAGTTACGTTCTTCGATAAAATCAGAATTGATGACCCAGTAGGTGCGCTTTCCGTTCACTTAGTCTGTGGTTTTTGGGGTACTTTGGCTGTCGGTTTATTTGCTGTGGGAGGAAGTCCCGACGGTATTTATGCTGAAGGACCAAATGCTGGTTTATTCTTTGGTGGTGGTATCCAACCTTTATTCATTCAATTAGCAGGTGCTTTGGCTGTAGGTGGTATGACTGTCTTACTCAGCACCATCTTCTGGGTAGCGCTAAAAGCGACATTGGGTATTCGTGTCAGTCGTGAAGAAGAATTGGAAGGTTTGGATATTGGTGAACACGGAATGGAAGCTTATAGCGGTTTTGCTAAAGAAGTTGACACCATTGGATATGGTGAAATAGATAGACCTGGAATTTCAACACCAGGAGATATGCCTACAACTTTGTAACTAGTCAATCTAATTAATTAACCCTGCTTCCTTTGTGGAAGTGGGGGCTTTTTTATTTTGGATTTCAGTATTCTCAGAAGTCGGGTTTTTACGAGATGATTGGTAAGAACACAAAACAGTCATTAAACTCAGTGGGGAAGTCACCTTCCCTCACTGGTCTCCAAAACGGTGCGTGAAAGTTTCCCTTCACACCGCTTCTCAGTGTACGACTATCACCATTAGTTTGTGACATCAACCTT